>NZ_JYNH01000032.1 GCF_000960765.1 Desulfosporosinus sp. I2
AGCATTAAACAATGAAAATATTACTCTTTCCTTTACACGACGAGCAAGGTCATCCCTGCCAAACAAGGTATTAAAAACAGTATCTTTGAAGAAGGCTACCATCTGACCTTCTGCTGCAAGCGCTGCCCAACCACCGGATATCGTAGCGGCTTCCGTATCGTACTGGTCTGCGCTACCACGTTTCCCTTCTTCTGCAGCAAGTTCTTTATGCGTAATTGCCTGATGCCAACGACCAAGCGCATCATCGCTTAATGATTCCTTGACCATGCATATTACCATGCGCTGAGTATCATCCTCAGCCGCAAGTTCTTTTAGTTTTTCCTGCATGGACGAGTACTGCTTACCTTCACTGGGAACAATTACTAATATCCCGATTTTATAGGGATGTTTCTTTAAGTCCGCACGCAGTTCTTCCAACCGGTTCTTGAGGGAATTGCTTTCGAACGAGCACGCCACAATATGCATCCTGCGATAGGTCGCCTCGGTGTTATCCCACATTATCTCTTCGAGCACTTTGGCAAAGACACCGTCTTTTTTGAACACTTCGTAGCGAGTATATTTCCGTTGGGTCTGTTCTAAGCGAACATCAAAGACGTCTGTATTACCGCTATAGGGAAGTTCTAGCCTCGCATCTCCATTCGCTTTTCTATCTTGACGAATAACGCCATTTTCCTCAAATATATCTAAATATTTATCGATATCGCTTTCTGTCAACTGCCCTGAAAAACACATATAGAGGCAACGCTTAGTCGAAGAAACACGGCTACCGTTCGCCTTGCTGTGCAAATGCGTTGTTTTACTGGTGGACATTACAGCTATAAGCAGCATGACCGCTTTAAAAATGTGGAGAGCTATATCATCCGAATTAACTAACTCTTTTTTGTTGATGAAATGTTGATAGCAACGTCGAGCCTCTGTGCTAAATTCTTTCACGTCACTTTCACGGGTAAAGAAGTAGTCCCAAAGAAAATCGGTTGTCAGCCAGCGCCAATCATCTGGGCCATAGTTGTTGATGTAGTGAATGAAACCTACATGCTGCGCAACATCCGATGAATCCTTCATAAAACGGAATAGAGTACGTTGAGAGGCACCAAAGTTTTGAGCGACAATAGCTAGCATTGTAAGCGTCATCGGATGCAGAGGACATAGTTGGGATAAGTGATCCTGCTTATTTCCCATTTCGAGATTATCAAAATCCGCGATGTTCTTACTGATCGATTTCATCAGCTGCTGTTTTATATTACCCCATTGGTCACCCATGCCAGTGCGCACCAAAATAGAGTCGCCGATTAGTTCGTAAGCGGCACTCTCACTGATATGAAACTCGAGTTCATGGTAACGGTGCAAAATTCGCTGATATGTTTCTGCGCCCATAGTGTCGACCCAGCTTGGATCTCTGTGAACAATTAGGCACATAAAAAACGGTTGTTGCTTACAATACTCAGATAGCCGCTGCAGCACGTTATCATCACCGCAGTCACGCAAAAATCCGGTAAACTCGTCCCAAATAAATACGATGCCTGTTTTGCTCAGATGATTGCCTGAAATCACATCTTTAATCCAATCCTGAAATTGATCGACAGATTTAAATAAGCCCCAGCCTTTTTCCATAATAACTTTGGCAACCAAATCAGTTGCCTTCAAATCATTCTCCATAATTTCAGAACGAAGTTCATCAAATGAAGCAAATTCATCGGAAAGGGCATACGCGGGATCTACAAAAACATTTTCCCAGTGAATAGAACTATCGTTGATAATGTCTTTCACTGAGGCAACCAGTGATTTATTGCCATAATAAGCTTTGTCGCCGAACTTTTGACGGAGCTTCTCACGGATTGACATTTCCATTTCCATCATAAGATGTAGGCCTGTCTTGATACCAGTGCAGCCACTTTTCCATACAACTAAAAACTCACCCTTTTCACGGATGGCTTCAAACTGATTGCGATATGGAATCAACAGGTTTTTTCTAGACATAAAAAGTTTAATATTCTGAAGCGTATCCTCAAAAAGGTGCTTCAATACAATGGCCGCATAGCTTTTTCCTGTGCCGTAAGCCCCATGGATCCAAAATGAGCGTCTCGCATCTTTCGTTTCCTCTTTTATCGATTGGCAAATCTTTTCAACGGCTGTTTTCATGTCTTCATGGACGATGTATTCCTGCCATAGGTCAGGGTTTCGTTCCTCTGCATCCAAATCCACAACCGATTCATAATGAGGGCTCAACTCGATATAGGTATTATATTTAGCCACTAGTGCAACCTCCTCCTATTCTGCAACGATATCAATGATGTCCAGTGAAGAAATCTCTGGGAACAACCTCACATTATCCAAATCGGCGACAAAAGACACACGAATATACTTGTCATAATGCAAGGCAAGTTCCTGTAAAATGTCTTTAAAAGCAGCAGGGTTGAGTCCGAAAATCACAACTGGGTCCATACCGATACTTGCATCGTTTTCACGAGCTTGCTCCAATTGTGCAAGCGTAAGTGTATAACGACCGGTTGCTTCAGCCCACAGATAAAGAGCATATAAAATCGCAATTGCGTCTGGGGTTTCCCATCCCTGCTTAATGAATTTATAGCTTTTGCCCACAGTGACAGGAATACCCTGCTTAAGGTTTGCACCGATGGGGCTATGACGAAGTGTTTCCAGCAGAGCCGTAACTGCATTGTCTCGTGTAGAAGGCGAATAATCGTCTCCCAGCATAAAGACAAGATCGCTTTTTTCATAGGTTTCACCGGCTGGTACCTTGAGCATATACCATTTTACAATTGTGGAGTGATACGCCAAGTTTGCCCAAATAACAGCCCATGTAAAGGGATTAAAGGGGCCAATCGGCTCCAATTTCTCACAGAGGGCAGTTGGACTTCCAGACTTCTCACCTTTATTAGCTGCAGTCATCAAACCGCTCTCTTTTACCCATACTTTCAGTGCATCATATTGACGAGTTCCAAGTTGGCCCATGGTAAAACAATCACCTTTGTTTTGAAAATAATGCTCCAACCATCCCTTACGGAACCCAAAATGCTGATATCGATTCATACCTTTTAAGTCCATAGTATTTCCCCCTTGTGTTGTTGAAAGTGATTTTGCCACCAGACAACCTTTCCCACGTGTAAACAGAATACAATTGTTGCAATGTTTACATTTATCTTCACGGATATAGATAGCCCCATCATCTTTTATAACAAATGCCCCAAACGAGCATTGTACCATACAGGCTTTACAGCCAACACAAAAAGCCACTTTGTTGGCAACCCCGCGCAAATGGCTGAGAACATAGCGATTCATACGGGAAAAAGGTGCATAAGAAACCGTCAATCCTTCTTTCTCTTCGATTGTAAATGCAAATTCCTGGCGATCGATCAATTGTACGCCAGTGTTCTCAAATTTCTCGATTATCGAACCCAAGATTGGAGCTACTGCAAGCCATTGTTGTTTGGTTTGGGTAAATTGAAAGATTAAATTGTCGCCCGATATTGTTTCAATAATTCTGTTTCCACCATTAGGCAACCCGCGCCCACCCATTCGGGCTTTCCAACCGCCTTCCTCGATAAATTGTTTACGTTCTTTTGCCGGCTTAGTATTTTCTGCGTATTTTTCTATCTTCTGAAATAAATCCTCCATTTCAAGCGGATATTTTGAATTTGCAATTCCATCCCACCAGGAAGACGACATCGGACAAATTTTACATCCCACTCGAAAAAGACCTATTCTATATGCATCATTAAAAAGGATTTCATGTTTCAGAAGGTAAGTATAAACTTCCGCTGTACCCCATTTCAATATTGGACTGCAATTCACTTGATTTATGTTTTTTGCACCTACGCTGACTTCGGCATATTGTGATCGTGCAACACTTTCTTCTGATCGAACGCCATCAAAAACGACAGCCTGTACATCATAGTTCTGTGTAATTTCGCGCAGTTTTAAGATTGTGGGTGCCGATTTATGTACAGCACAACACCACCGCATCCGTCTGCCAGGAAACCCAAACTCATCCCATGTTTGGATAGGGGATAAGTGACACTCTGCTTCATAAAAATTCAAATTATTCCAATGCTTTTTAGCACGTTCAACTGATAAGATAGTACTTTCAAGTTCCATGCCTGTATTACTAAATATTACATAAAACTCATCTGGTGATAAAGCATTGCTCACCAAATCTAGTAATATCAAAGAATCCTTACCACCGCTAAAAGCAACTGCAAAAGCATATCCTTTTTTTTTGTACTCCTCATACATCTCACGAATGAATGATATGGCTTTCTGCTCAAGGCCTTTCATAGTGACCTCGTTTGTTTTATAGAGTACATCTATATCAATCTCTTGCAATTTCAAGCCGTTTTTATATACTTTGACTTGGGGCTTTGAATAAAATCCGCCGCCCTTAGCCTCTGCTACACAGTCTCCGTTCAGCATATATCGCCTGATACCCTCCGCCCATAACAGTGGCGCGGTCGTGTCAGGGTAATGCCAATAGGCATCCAAGCCGAAGAAATCCAGTTCTTCTTTGAACACAGGACGTATCTCTTTTTCAACTTTACTGTTTATTGACAATCGGAAGATACCATAATCTTCCGTCCATTCATAACCATACATAATTTAACCCCTATCATAATGTTTGCAAAATATTCACGTAGGTTTTACGATTTCGCCAAGGGCGAATTTGGTGCAAAATAGAATGACAATTTGGACATACCATAATGAAATACTCCTCAACATATGTCATATCTGGCGAAATTTCCGTTGGTGGTACAAGTAGATGCGGCTCTAAAAACTGCACATTTGGCAGAGACCCGTAAATATGATCCACCCTAACGCAACAAATGGCGCATTGTGCAACACGATTTTTAAATTGAAAGCCTTGTTGATGTTCAAGATGGCGATGCAAGTGGCACAATATCGCCCCTTCTGGAAAGCCATCAGCTTCTTCTGATGCGCCAAAACCAACTTGCCGAATAACCGATTCATTTCTGCGAATGGCCTGTGCGATTTCGTGAAGCTCTCCTGGTCTTTCCTTGTATTCCTCATAAATTATAGTAAAAATCCTTCCAATATTTGCGTGCTTTTCGTTGTATTTCAAACTCCATAAAAATCTTGAAAGCTGGCTACTAACACCTGCAGTGTTTCTAAAAGTGTCATTGCGTTTTGCAATCGGAATAATTGGCAAGCGATTGAGCAAGTTGCTCAAATCTATGATGGCCTCGCTGTCCATCGAGAGATGCCTTCTCCCGTGGGAGAACAGGACATCAAGTCCTAGAATTACCTCATCTCTTGTCCAGCTCGCACGCATCTCATCACCCCACATTAATAAATACTGTCTTTTTCTCGTTATCCCACGCAAAGCGGTAGTCGTCCAGAACCTTGGACATGTTATAATAAAGTTCGTTTCCTTCTATGATGCCACGCTGGCGAAGGAGTAATCGCAGTTCCTCAGCAGCAAGACGTTGCGATGGCAATTTTTCGTGAACGTAAAAGTCACTTACAAAATCCGCAAATGTGCTAATGTTCGATTCCTTAGGAACTATTGCGGCGTGAATTGTATCGGTGGTTTGCCCCGCAAGGGCAGATATTGTTCGATAACCGATTTCAGGATAATATTTTAGAATCTCTTGTAGCAGTAGTCTCGTCCACGGCAGTCCGAACGGAAGCAACGGTAATGACATATACCATCCATTTCGAATATCTCGTGAAATGACATAGGCATTATCTTCAAACAATTCGTTAAGGCTATTGGTAATACTATTTTTCCACTGTTCGTTAATGCGCAGTGTTTCTCCCAAAAGATACTTATCTGCATCATATTGCAAAAATGTCGGTTCCTGCGTAATTTGCAGCTGTTGCTTTGTGCTGCTACCGGCAGCGAAACCAAGCTTGCTAAGAAAAGTATCGCATTCTTCAAGACTAATAGTATTTTGAACCATTCGAGCGTTGTGAATCAACAACCCTTTTACACTCTTAGGGTAATCCGGCTCTTGGCGCCAAATATGCGTATTTCCATAGAAAACATACTTTTCTCCTCCATAGCTTTCTTTTGAAAATAGGTGCTTAGCAAGATAATAAATTTTATCGATATCATCGAAATCATTATCATTCAGAAACAGTGACAGATCTATACGCACGGCATCATACAGCAGTCGGGCAGAGGAATACCCCTGAAATAGTTCGAACTGTGCGGCAAGGATACTCCTGATGATGTCTACCGCCTCATCTAAATCAACGATTCCATCCCTATGGATATATTTGTCCTTGCCAATTTCTATGATATTAGTGTCTTCTGCAATGGTATACATAACCGTTTTAGTCTTCAATTTGGAGTAGCGTTGAATATCGCTAGAAGAGCAACCGCACAGACCATGGCTTTTAATGAAAAGTGCAATGTCAGTATCCTCCTGAGGCGATATGCTTGAGGTTTTACTTTTTCCCTCATCGATAAAGGTATTCCGTTCTGAGTGGCCGCCTTTTGAAGTGGAATTTACATTAGCTGATTTTTTGTTCTTGACGAAAACTTCTAACTCATCTGGCTCAATTCCGCACTTTTGGCATATCGCCCGTGCCTTGTCTAAAACACCATAAGCACTGAGTTGTGCGTCGACATAATACCCATTGCTCAATCTCCTCGCAGTAATAAACTTTTTCCTGCGACTCTCAACGATAGGTAACCCATCTCTGCCCATTGGTTGATCGATCAAGGCCTCCATTTGTGATGAATAGCTTTTAGACAGTTCCTCACATACTACTATTAAAATCTCAATCCAACAAGTTACGGGGAATTCTTCACCCAGAAATATAATTTTTTGGGGTTTCTTATGCGTGTAGCTTCTTCTAACGCTAATGTCGACTTTATTGAACCCCATATTTGGATTAACCTCAGACATTAGTTCTGCTACATCTAAATCAACCTCATTAGGTGTCTGCATAACCTGATCTTCAATAGTGCTGCTACGGTAGGGATCCAATAATACTTTAAGTCCTTCCCAAAGGGTGAGACGTTCTTTCCATGAATAAAGATTCTTTGAATTAACATAAGAAACTACATTCATATCTATCAGTTGCTCCATCGTGACTATATCGTCTTGATACAATGCGTCAATTAAACGCCGATACTGTTGATCATGCAATATATCTGATATGAGACTCTTACGATCAAACACTTTTGAGGCATCTACACATTCAATCCCTTGCAGCTGGTAACTGGTTTCAAGCTTTGAATAATCAGTTTGTACAGTAACCTCAGAGGATACAACCCCATCAACTATGACACTATCCACATCAGTCAGCACATCACTGATTTTCTGATCCATTTGTAGAGACAGAAATACTTTATAATCTAGAAAAGCGTTATTGCAACTAATACGGTCGTTCCATGGAAGCCTTTTATATACTTGAGATTCTAATGAATACTGTTGAAATTGTTTCAGAGAATCCACATTGTCAATTTCAAATACAGAATTATTGTTTAATGATGACATGTTTTGCAAAAGTTCTATGTTATTAGCCACATAGCTTTTAGAAAATTTTCTTCTTTCTAGGAGCCATTTCTTATATTCAGCTTTTCGAGCACCACCAATAACGTTGCTCAATATGTCATTTTCTCCTTTCAATACTGTCTATATCCTCAAGGTTTCATTTAGTATTTCTCCCATCAAGTTTCACTTCAATTTCTAAAGAACGAATTTCAATTCTCTAGAATTACTTAATCCAAGAGTGAAACCATTATCTAACATTTACCTAACATCTCAGGAATCCAAAAAAGACCTGCACGAACTGATCATTCTAATGCCCGGCAATATGCTTACGTCATCAATCAATACTTTAAAATTCGACACAACCTGATGGTTTCCTTCCCTTTCCAAACAATTTAAGCATTATCCCAAATACAAAGGCTTCGGGAAATTCACCCGCCTAGTTAAGATATCACACAGTAAAGACAAAAAAATGAAAGGGCCTGATAAGTGACGAATCCGTCCCGTGGCTCTTTATTAATCATTCTTCAATTCATTTTTGTCAATACTCGTTCGAGATCGAGGAACGAAAATCCGAAACTATCATCTAATTTTAAGCCCATTAATGTATTCAAGCATCTTGATGGGATCATTTAAAATCTCATCATCAAGACTACTATAGTCTATTGCCTCTTGACTAAATCCCTCATTGATTAATAGTTCACCGTTATTCTCAAATCGTCCCCCATCATTATCCAAATCATCCTCCCCATTCATAGAATCTGGTTCAAACTCTTCTTGATCAAATAAATCGTCAAACATCCATTCGGGATCATCTGTAAGAACTTCAATGGTCTCCTTATCATTTACATAATCGGAGCCATAGAATTCACGGGGATCAATTTCGTAAATCTTTTCATAAATAATTACTGGACAAAAATAACGGATACCATTTATTACAATAACCTCATCATTTTCAAAATAGGTACTTACAGCACTACTATTCGGGTTAAAATTAAGGAACCCATAGTCTTCGTTAAAAAGATATGGTCGAGCTATGGTATAAGCTAAATCCATATAAAGCATATAAAAATTTGCGTCACAGTAGTTATCAAAGGTCCAGCTCGCTAATGTCATTAAGGCATCCTCTTGAACTGGATTAAAAGGATACCAATCCGAGAGAAATGTTTTTAAATCTTTAGCTTCTACTCCATTTATCATAAACATGGAAGCCATCAAAACCTGGTCGGCATGTTTGAATAATACTACTACTGGCGAGTCTAACACTTTGCAAATTATTTTTGTTAAGTTAGATGCCAGTATACTCCGATCATTCAGAGCACAGTCAAGCTCTACACAAAGGCAACTAATTGAGGAAATTAGTTTGTTTTCGATGATTACATTTTGGACATGGCTTAATTCTTTTACGTTATTACTCAAGGTAAATAACCATGAAATACTCGCAACACTATGCATTATTTTGGTTTCATCGCTACCAAATATGCAATGGTTTTTACTAATATAGTACACAAAACGGGACATGCTTTCGTTAATAGCTATCTCCAATGGTTCAACTGGATACCCCAACGCGGAAAAAAAGTCAAGGCCTGCAGAATACAGGTCCTTTTCCATACACATATTCAGGGCTTTTTCCACATCGATCATCACTCCAACTAGGGCGTCCATTCTATCCACTCCTGAATTAATAAGATCACATTTTCGTAAAAATATTTTGGATTAAATCCTCATACGATTCACCTTGGACATCAAATTTGAAGCGATTTACAAACTCATAAACCTTGTTAAGATAATCATCCTCTGTAACACAATCCTCGCTGAACTTTTCGTATAGGTATTCGATACCACCCCGTACATAAGAGTTAAATAGGTCCATATTCTTAATCATTGCTTGTTCGTTAGTATCTTCACGAAATGCTCTGTCAGTCCGTTGTTCAAGGGTCAAATTAGAGGTTTCATCTAATAACATGATCATGCGATAAATAAATTCGCATTTCATCTTTTCTTTATAGAAAACACTTAAAGGAATTTCAGCATCATCTTTATTAGAATTATCTTCGGGCTCTTGCTTTCCATTTAAAAAACCCAAAACCGCGCCAATCATATAAACATCCATATAGCGATCAAATACCTTAGCGGTATCCTTAAGGAACTTTGTATATGTTGCATGTTTTCCCTTAAGGTTATAATCCTTATCAAACATTTAATCGTGCTCCTTAATGTTTGTGAGTGTTTCTGACTTCTTATCCAAGAAGTACTTCTGCCCAACTTTATCGCCCATCACAGTCTCAGCAAATCCCCAGTCCTTTGCCATTACTACCATGATTACCTGCTCTGCAATATTTGGCAATATCTGAGAGATGTTGCAAACATGCTTTTCGTCGGCATTAGAAAATGGTGCATCCATCACTAGAGGGTATGGTTCAGAGCTTAAAGCAATATCCAAATCGCCAGTTTTTCCTTTTATTTTTTCTCTTGCCAGATCTACCAATCCAGCAATAAATGCAAAATTCTTCACGGTCTCTAACCCACGAGATTCGTCAGTCACAATATCACCATCGTCAAATGCGGTTAATAGAGTTACTTTGTATTTTTCATTAATGACGACCCTTCGTTTACCATGATACATTTTTGAAAATATACTATTAACGCGAATTTCAAGTTTCTCTCTAATTTCTCGTTCACTAATTTGATAAGTTTTACTAATCCAATCGTAAATTGATTCTGCATAACGCAAGTAAAGTCTTATCTTTTTGTTTTTGTCAGATATAATAGCCAAGCTATCATAAAGTTTTTGACTGTTCTCGATTTGAGTGACTAAACCCCCATCTTCCATTAACAATTGTTCTTTTTTAGAAGTAAAACTTCGCAAACGTGCTTTGTAGTCTCTTAGATTCTCTTCGTGTTTCCTCATATCACCCTTGCCCTTTATCTTTGAACGAATTTCGAGTACTTCATCCTCCCATTCATGTATTCGTCCTTTAGACCGCCGAGTCTCCTCGTAACGGGATTTAATAGTATCATGATAAGACTCACTCGCTGAACGATAAATAGAAATCTGTTCTTTAAATGTTCTGATCATTGTTCCGATTGATTGTGGAGGAAGATAATCACGTTCCTTAATTAGGTGAACATGCACAGGGCTACCTTCTTTAATTTCGACACCACAAATACAACGGCCACGCTCAATGATACAGTCGATAGACGTCGAATTCATATCGCGAATACCTTTATCGCTGATATCCGCTTCCTCCAGTGCAATTAAGGCTTTTCCCATGATTGGTTGAGCAAAAAGCCGATTGGATTCGTATTGAAACCTTCTAACAATCGTTTCACAGTTTGTTTCAACGCTGTTTCTTCTTGCTTAATGCTACGGTCGATTTCTTCACTTTTTTTCTGTAAAGAAGATGTGGATTCATTGTCACGCAAAATTTCCTCTGTCATTACCTTACGATGCTCATAATGATCAATCTGCTCACGGATATTAACCAGTTCTATTGCAATAAGTTCCCGTCGTTCCGTGAGGCTCTCAATGCGTTTTTGAGCCTGCTCTGCTTTTTGATTTCCACTAACATCCATACCACTTTTAAATTTTCCAATGACACTTTTCGTAGGACTCTGATTCAAATGTTTCATGGCATTATCCAATACAGATAACCCAAGTAATCCCTTGACGGATTCTGATACATCTTGCTTATTGCTAATATTACCAATTCTTTCCCCATCAAAGAAAAAGTAGTTTGAAAGCTCCTGAGGTAATATCTTACTAATAGTCGCATTTACAGCGACACCACTACGAACAGGCTCAACTTGTCCATCTTCCCTTTTATAGGAAACCTTTGCTGGGCCAGGCGGCAGACCACGAACTCCCCTATTATCACAAACGTAATCCTGTGAACGGCTAATAATATATTCTGTACTATCGTGTTTTAAGCATATTTCAACCTCAACTGTTTCTTTCTTGTCAGAATGCATTTTGCGTGCAATATCAAGATTTAACAATTCTTTAGTTGGAAAATTCACTATACCATATAACGCCCAGTTAAATGCTTGCACAAGTGTAGTTTTACCACTAGTGTTGGCGCCAATAATTACTGTTACATTGCATTGGCTATTGCAAGAAAACGCAATCTTCTGTTCGCCAGCATATTGACGGAAATTTTTCAAATAGAGTGATCTTAGTAGCATTTTTTAACCTCTTCCTCGATCAGCTTACGGATCTTTTCAATCATCTCGTCATTTGTGAACACCCTCGTTCTGAGATTCTCTCGTTCAAGGTGAAGGATGTCAAACTTTAACCGGTTGATCTTTTTCTCTTCTAGTGGTTGAAACATGCTATCAGACGTCATTTTCACTACCTCCGAATTCTTCCATCTTATAGGCATCTTCGATTTCTACAATAAGTCTATCTGATTCTGCTGGATTATCTGCAATGGCAGCGAAATCCCGCATTCTGGCTAATTCACGCCTTACCAGTGACAAATCCATCTTTAATTCCTCCGCTTCGACTATTCCCACCATATCCAATGGACGCGGTAATGTAATAAAATCATAGATCACTGCATGAGTTTTACCTGGAAATTTCCGAAGTACTCGACCTCGTCGCTGTACATATTCCTTCGGATTGGTACTACTCGCTAGAATAAATGCCATTTTGATGCTAGGTATATTAACACCCTCGTCTAAGCATCGGATTGCAACTAAAGCTTGAATGTGCCTGCCCTGTGAAAATTCCGTTTTGAGAAGCTCTCGTTTTTCCGCACTTTCTGCGGATGTGAACTGGGAAATTTTCATGTTGAGCTTGTTACCCAGCAAATCCGATACCACATCAATTTGACGCATTTCAAAATCATCTGCAACGCCTTCAATGTACTCAGGATCGCGCAAGGTTGCTGCGCCACAATAAACTAGAATGTGATTGTCATTTTGGAAAGGCGTCATCAGTTCATACAACTTGGCAATCTTTTCCTTTGCTGCTGCTACTATACGAGCCCTTTTGATGAGTAGCAGCTTACCATGTTCGCTAATTTTCAGTTTTCCTCTACTGTCTGTGCTACAATGTTTAAACACTTCCCTAGTTATAACTATGTACTGTTCCAACTCGCCATCGCTTAAGTGAACTACAATGGGATAGTAATAATAGGGTGTGAGCTTGTCTTCTCGGACTGCACGATCAAGTGTGTATTCGATACATTTTTCTCCGAAATATCCCATCAGTTTCGCAGTTCCTTCTTCATCGCTATGCCTCTCAAGCGTGGCAGACAATGCCAAACGATAGGTGATTTTTGGATTTAACGTGCCACTGAGATTGGTAGCTCCAAAATTATGTGCCTCATCAACTACTAGCAACACATTTTCTTCCAACAAATCCATTTGCTCTCGTACAAATTTCGAGGAAAATGTAGCATTAGTCGTAATAAAACAAAAATGCTCTTTTATTCCTAGTTTAAAATCAATTACAACATCCTTTAATCTTGACTTCCAGTTTTTTTGTTTTGAAGCCGAATAACCTACAATCGGTTTCATATTAAACATCACAATATCTTCTACCCACTGTTCAACCAAGTGCTGATAAGGGCAAACAATCACAACCGCCAGCCTATACCCACAATGACTATACAGTTTTGCTATAGCACCCAAACCGGTGAAGGTCTTTCCTGTCCCTGTAGCCATGTCAAAAATCCCACGAAAATTCAGTGTAACCCATTGTTCTATTGCCTCAATCTGGTAATCGTGAAGCTGCACTCCCTTTGGAATACATGGACCGTCATGAGCATGAGCGGGCTTGTGAATACAATACTCAGCTTCGGTTTCATCAATTGTCATATCAATGGGCCCTAGTTTATATGTCTGGAGTTTATCAAACGCCACCTTGGGGAATTCCACGATGCTTACATTGGGCTCACAATCATTCCAAAGCGTATTAAAAGCGGCATCTTTTGCCCGTGCACGGACGTTTTCATCTTTCCAGGAGCAAAATACATCGATAGTTTCATAGTTGCTCGTAAAAGCGGTAGAGGTTTCATTCATGGAGCCAGTAAACGCAATAATATTGTCCTCGTTGTCATAGAAAACGCCCATTTTCTCATGATACATACCGATACCACCACCCGCCTCAGTGAAGGCAATTTTAATATCTAAGCGACCATCTGCAATCAAATTAGCCAAGAGATTAAGTCTCTTTTCTTCAAAATGGTCACGTGGTTCAGTAAAGGAATTAAGCACTGCCCGTTCGATTACTTGGGCACGTTCTTCATATCCTTTGACGATAGCCTGAACATCCTCGTCTTGCAGTTTTGGAGATGCAATTAACATAATGCGACCACCGTTTTTTATGAGACCTGTGATGCCCCGAGAAATTTCTATCAAAGCAGTTGAGGAGAAGAAACCCACCGCACGCTTGTATAATAAAGCCTTTTGCAAAGTAGGAATATAGAAATCTGTTACAACGTTATCACTGAGTGAGCGGTATTCAGATTTAATGTTCAACTCCTGGAATCCCACAATAAACCCCCAAACTATTTTGTTGATATATGGATTTCACCAAAAGGGGTTCCCGTTTGCTCAGCTCAGCCGGCTTAGAGATGAAACCTAATGGCCGCGACAACCTCCAAAATTGTTAAAAATAAATATCGGTGACTGGATACTGAAGAAATAGATATTGGGCTTGGTCGGGACCAAAGGTATCACAAAACAGCTCGACAAAGAGATCTTCGGCGACACTACCCAGACTTCCCTTAGGCTTGATCTTATCAGTCATTTATTCAACACCTCAACCGTCGATAACTCCTTTAAGCAACAGTTTCTCCTTAAAGGCGCCTCTCTCCTGAACTTTTTGCTTTCTGATCAATTCAAACTGTTGTAAAGAGATGTTCTTATGGTCCAAGATCGCATAAACGACTTCAACCAAATCTGCCAGCTCTTCAATACTCTGGCTGTCCAGGTACTCCTGAAGTTCTTCACCTAATTTTGCGTTTAATGATTCTAGGTACTCCTTACCGGAGACCTTCTTTAATAAACCTAAATTCTTCATTATTTTGTAAAACCCTGCCAAGAACTGTTTCTTATTACAATATTCTTGAAATTATACACTATTAGCAAGGACTCTCTGCTTGATAGCCTTCTTTCCTTGCATACTCTGCGTAAATCATAGCACTCAACTCAGACATTTCTATGTTAATAAGACAATAAGAGGAGCGAAGCCTAAGGTTCACTTAGTTTCGCTCCTTTCATTGTCTTATCCTCTCAAATGACTCGTTCTTCCAGTTCTATCTTCAGAACATCATCTCGCCGTTATCAACGCTACTTATGTCTGGATTCTTCACAGTGTCGGCATTACGGTTGATATTAATTACGGCTCAACATTTTATGGGCAAAGCAAGTTGTTAACGAAGATCCTACTAGAGCTTGAAGGAAAAATTCAGTGTTTATTTTAGCCTTCAATGGGCCAAAGTGGACCATGAAAGTTTACATGTGAAAAGTTATCTCTGTCTTGAATCGATGAAGTGGCAGACATAATTAGCTTTTTTCCTGTTGGCATTCTGATTATCTCCATCCCAGTAATTCACCTGCAGTTTCCGACAACCTCATTGGATTTCCTGCAATATTTTCTATATAGCACTTCTTAAATCTGGATAGCTCTATTAAGTTGATTCTCCGTTGTAGTGAGGGATGAAATGCCCCGTATCGACGAAGCAATACTCATCGTGATATCAAAAATACTAATCCTTACTCATCGATTCCAGTAACTTCTGAAGATATTCTATTTGTTCCGGCGAAAGTTTTCTGGCTGTGTCCACCAGACGGCGAAGTTCCGACTCAAGCTGCGGGCGTTCCTCGGCAAAAAATTCTGTAAGCGTGACATTGAGAGCTAAACATATCTTTTCGATCGTAATAGCGTTTGGTGATTTTTTCCCAGCTTCTATATCGCTAATCGTTGTTTGACCAATTTCCGCAATATCGGCCAAATCTTTTTGACTTAACTTATTCTTTTTTCTTAATTCCAAAAATTTAGAGCCATAATCGATTCCCATTATTTCACTCCCTATCGCTAAAGCAATTATAACAAATAAAAAAGTCATCCAATAGTACGCTAAAGCGGTTGTATAATACTGCTAAAGCAATTATAATTGTTATAAAAAGGAAGTGTGCCTTTATGCAAAATCTTAACTATCTTCGAACCAAACAAAATTTGTCTCAGGCTGAGCTTTCCAGACGCTCGAGTGTTTCCCAAACCTATATTTCCGAACTGGAAGCCAAGAAGAAACAGCCTACCTATCCCATCCTGAAGAAACTTGCTGCCGCTCTCAGTGTTAGTATTGCCGAACTGATCGGAGAACAATCTCCTGAACAGCAGGAGGAAGACGATGTCCCGACACCTCAGTGATTTTGAGATTGGCTATGAATATGTCCGCAAGCGCTATTCGGTTTTGGCCAAACATGGCTCCCAACATTTATGGGAACTGGGAAACGCTTACCTGCAGACAAGGGGTGCTAACGCCGAGCTTTCCAGAGGCATGGGATTCTATTTCCTGGAGTTAGGAATTAAAATGCGTCTTTCTGAAATTACACCGGCCCATAAAAAAGAAGACTACGTTTAGAAGTCCGCTTTGCTTTCTTTATTGCAGTTCGACAATCAACATTGTCCTCAATGAGGGTGTCAATGTCATTCGATAACTCTCCCCTAGAAGTAGATCCAAATACCCCTATTTTACACAATCCGAATTTCACAAACAAATTGTTACGAATTATAATGTCTTCCAACTGAGATATTTGATTAATTTGCTGAATTCAATCTCCCATGCCCTGACGACTTCCCTCTTCACGAGGGGGAGCAAGGTGCGAACACGGATCCAATTCTGTGTGCATTTGTCAATCTGAATAACGAAAAGAGCCCTGCATCCGGTTTGTCCAGTTTGGGCTCCAATGACAATTCATTCAACATGGGGTCAAGAAGGTTCAACAACCTCAATCGTTTGCTCAACTTCAACTTCCGCTTCCACTTCAACTGGATTAGCTATTTCTATCCTCGAATAGATCTCTATATCTTGATTCACTGCTTCAAAAGATATTACCAAGGAGTAAGGCACCGATGCCTCCACATCTTTAGCCCAACCCGCATGACCTATGACCGCTATGCAAAATCCTTCCGCAAGTTCATGGGATTTGATAATCACCCAGTCTTTCTGAACCGTTCCGTTGTTACGGCTCACCCCTTTGATTCCCCAATCGCTCCTCTCGCGGATTGCCCATGGGATAGCACCTGAACTGGTAGACCCCACAGATTCATTTTCATGATCTGCATGCTCACCATTCGCAAGTTCGATCATTCTCCCAGCAAATATTTCGCTGGGTTCATTTAGTTTGCTACTCTGCCATTCCAACCAGGTGGACAGATACCTTTGTCTCGTCCTTCTCGTTCGCCGAGGCTGAGCCTTGTAAGAAAGTGTCACTTCAACCTGAATATCAAAGGCATCCGCCGGACTGCGCAGGTCTTCGGGAATTTTCACTTCATAAATATGTACTTGTCCCGCCCGAATAAAGACCTCACCGGTAGTAACGAGAGTAATTCGGTGCATAGAGTTACCTGTTGCCCGGTTAAGGTCCGGTATGCCGTACCCAATATGTTTAATTACCTGAGATTTATCCGGATGAGAGCTTGTCCACGCTGGCCAGCGTGCCGACTGAATTAATAGCGCCCGGTAAAGAAGCGCCGGTTCTTGCGGTAGAATCGACTGGATAGCGGCAACAATGTTTGAAATTTTAGGGGCAGCAAACGATGTTCCTACATTGTCATTACCAAATAAGGGCCCACCGTGTAAAGTAGAGCGAACAAGCTGAGGAGCAGTTTCCGGCAAAATCTTAATATTTGGAGGGTGTCCAGTATCATAAACAAAATCACCGCCATACTCAACAACTTCCGGTTTTATTACATCCCAGATGCCCGGACCAGTACGGGAAAAAGAGGACGGTTCAGAAAAGCCGGCAAAGGAATTTTCGCTCCCAGAAGAGGAATTTATGGCAATTGATCCGACGGTAATAGCCTGGAGACTTTGGGCTGGATTGGCAATTCGTGTCCATGGTTGATATAAATAGTTCGGGTATTCTTGACCACTGAAGATATATTCCCGTATCCCCGGCTTACTTACATCTCCGTATTTTGGGACATTACCAGCAGAAAGAATAAAAAGCAGGTCATTTTCCCAAGTTAGTTGATCTATTGATGCAGCCCAAGCACTCATATGTACCAATCGGCAAGGACTTGTGGAATTGATAGAATGGTTAAAGACCTTTGTGTAAGCTGGTCCTCTATGAAAATGCTCAGTAATCTCTTTCAAAACCTTGGGTGGAAAAAGGTTTATAGGCATTTTGTTGTCTTCATTTAGAACTCGTGCATTCTGTAACCAGCACGTTTGTTTATACGTTGAACTGTAAGGGATATCTCTTGGATACAACACCGCTCCGGCAACCCGTGTTCCATGTCCACCCTGATGAACATAGTCAGCAACATCTGTAACTGTATTAATCCAGCTTCTTGATTCACGTTGCTCTACGGCATCTTTAAGTAATGGGTGGCGCTCCTGAATCCCACTATCAATAACGCACACCCTCGGCGCATCCATATCGGGAGCTTCTAACACGAGCGGCTCTGAGTCTTCCTCAGTAGTGGCAGCTAACTCGCTATTCGCAAATTCAATCTCATCTACCTCTGCCACATCAAACAAGTAAGGGAAATTAAGTACAAAGTCCCGCAATCCCTTCCCATTTATACGGATCCGGCAGGTAAAACTATCCGGAAGTTGGCTGGCTGAATCTATTGTTCCTTCTATCATTGATGAAAGTATCTCGCCGTCATAGACTTCAACTAATCTCGTTAAAGCCAAGAATCTTTCATCAGATAAATCATCCCATAGTTCGTAGATTTCATCGCGTTTTCTCTGCCATCTGCCAACAGCGTCATTGTAGCGTTCCTCTGTTGCGTATCCTGCCCTGCGTTTGATCGGATGTACGGGAATTTGGAGAATTCCTAAACAGGCTATCCCTACATCAACTACAAACTGGTCATCATCTCGGATGCTCGGCCAAGCGCTCAACAATGCTGGAGATAGAATATGCTCAGTCCTCCAAGATTTACCACTGACAATTTCCCATAAAGCAGCTACGTTATCATGACCACTGATAGCAAACAATTCGATTTTAGCGGCCAAATCACTTATCGAAGTATCCGCAGAAGCGCCAATAATAAAGCCGTCCTCAAGTTCGCCTATAAGTTCGATACCGAAGGTCTTTAAACTCTCAATCAACTCCGAACCAGGATCAATTCTCAAGAATAACGGAATAGCCCCCGGCATCTCCGGATAACCTTCGTTACTCCGATTTATCTCGGTCTCATGCCATTCATTCCGTATCGTGCCAACAGAAGTACGCAAAGCTTGGGCATGTATTCCCCTGTTCGTTTTGTTTGCAGTTGTAATTGGGTTAACTCCCCTAGGACCTGGAGGACGTTTCTTTTTCGAGGCATCTCTAACAAGTTT
This sequence comes from Desulfosporosinus sp. I2, assembly GCF_000960765.1. Classification (GTDB taxonomy): domain Bacteria; phylum Bacillota; class Desulfitobacteriia; order Desulfitobacteriales; family Desulfitobacteriaceae; genus Desulfosporosinus. Next base: position 19,007 of record NZ_JYNH01000032.1, read on the forward strand.
GAGATAAATATGTGGAAAGGGATTAACATTACTCACTAATACGTCCCCCGCTCTCCATTAGGGCTTCTAGGAGAACTTCTTCTGTTAATGTCTCTTGGCCTTCGAGAACAACTCTTTTGAGAGCGTCTCTGCAACCCCGAACAATTTCTGCTGCTGAATAACCACGACCAGTATCTAAAACCTTCTCCCAATCACAAATCACGAAATTAGCAACCGCTAAAGTTGCTTTGATTAGTTTTTCGATCTCGTCTCTACCTGGTTTTGGCACTTCCAATATTTCATCAAACCGGCGCCAGATCGCCGGATCAAGCTCCGAATCCAGATTAGTGGCACATACCATCAAGCCAGGAGCATCGTAATCATCCAACAATTGCAAGAAACTATTGACGATTCGTTTGATCTCACCAACCTCTTGAGTTGCCATGCGAGACTTGGCAATCGAATCGCATTCATCAATAAACAAGAGGCATGGTGACTGACCAGCAGTCTCAAATATTGAACGTAGGTTAGCCGCGGTTTCTCCTAAATAGGAAGATACCATAGAATCGAAGCGAACCTTAATAAATTCTAATCCTGTGTTCCAAGCTAAACGTTGAGCACCTAGGGTTTTACCACAACCTGGTGGACCATAGAGCAGTATTTTTTTGCGTGGCAAAAGACCGAAGAGAGCAAGTCTTTCCCGGGCAGCATATTCTCTTTCAATGCGTAGAAAACGTTCTTCCACAGCTTGTGGGAGAATCATTAAGTGTTCTAAGCGATCGTTCTGCACATGGGTAATTAAGGGTAACTCATATCGTCTACTTCTAGGTAAAACACTTAAGCTAGAGGGTTTTCCTTCAGCCAGAGGTAACGGGTTATGGCTAGACGAAGCCTTTTCTTTTAAGAGACTGCTCAATTCTTTGGCTAATTCACCGTGACCTTTTTTGAATTCGTCCTCAACAATTACCTTGGCCATCTTTTGTAGCTCCTCTGGCTTACCGTCGGAAATTGCCCTAAACAGCCTCTTCATTAATACAGCATTCATCCCTACACCTCCCTTTGCCTATGAATAAACTAATCAAGGTTAATAATCTCAAAAAGAAACCTCTCTCCATTTATTATACAATAATTTACTCATAAGAGATTCAACTACTTAACCATTTTCCATATTAATTATAAAATATGCTCAAACTTCCTTCCGCTTCCTTATTTTTTACCCAACCGCCCCAATCTGATCAGCGTGTCTGCGAGGCTCCCTTTTCCCTTAGTGAGGCACTGACTAATCTCCCCTAACTCTTTCATCATGAGGTTCATACGATAAAGCATTGTTGCTTGACTTTGAGTTCCAATGTCAAAGCCATTCTTCTGATGAAATCTCTTCACTGCCTCAATCATTTACTATAAATCACTATCGTGTTTTGGATTCAACCGGGACATGTACTATAAACCCTTCGATTACTGGCAATACAATAAAACCCTTCTGATCATCACCGAACACTTTCCCATCATTTTTCGCGAGCCAGTTAGCTGCATAGGCACATAAAAAGGCATCCAGCTTGTCCTCCAGGTTCTTAAACCCTTTCTTGGACATAGCCTGAATACCCAATGAATCATTAAAGAAATCAGTAGCATTATGAACAGGAGGATCGAAGTCGCTCAACCGTTTAAAAAGGTCTACCATCCGACCCAGCTCTGATTTTGTTACTCCGAATTCAATCTTACTTTTGGTTTTATATTTAATTGGGAACGCATCAGGGAAAAGACCTAGAGTTATGCCCGTAGGGAAGGTTTCCATAATGACATGTTTTTTATTGCGTGGGTCACCGGTGAGCGAAAAAGCTGGCATCCTATTTCTAATAGCTCTTACGACTTCTTCTCCTCGAACAATACCGTAGTGTTTTAACATAAAACTTCTACTGCACGTGTAAAGAGACAGATTTTTGCCATGAATTTTCGCTCTCATAAGAGCTCCATCACAGTATCTAGAACCTGTTTCGTTATTCACTATTAATGGCGCATCAATCGCAACGATTGCCCCATCCTGGGCATACTCTTCAACGATTGAAGCGATCATCTCATCGGTGAACACTTGGGATTTACAATATACTATTTTGCCAAAGTCATCGATAATACAAATCCCAGATTCTTTGCTATAGGTCCACGCTAAGTCAATTCCAATATAATGCATTGATTAACCTCCGATAGCGCTTGGCTTTTCCTTGCGGAAACCCTGTTAATAAACCCAAATTCTTCATTATTTTGTAAAACCCTGCCAACAACTGTTTCTTTTTACAATATTCTTTAAATTACACACTATTAGCAAGGACTCCCTGCTTGATAGTCTTTCTTGCATAGCATTTACTGCGTTTATCATAGCACTCAGCTTAGACATTACTATGTTAATCAGAACAACAAAAGGAGCAAAGTCTAAGGTTCACTTAGTTCCGCTCCCTGTATTGGTTATACGCTCAAATGACACGTTATTTTCATAGAAGGCTTCAGCATCTGTACAATCTGCTGCATAAAGTATGATTTTCTCGCTACATTCAAGTATGTTGAGTAGATACATGAGGTCGTTCTTAATGCCCGGTAACATAGATAATCTCCTTTCTTGCTCTATGCAGCACAATGGGATTGGCATATCTGGCAATGACAATATCTATGCGTTTATTTGTAAGCTTATTGAGCTCAGCTCTGAATACCGACAATGAACGGTAATCTACATTGTCTTCAATGAGGATATCAATGTCATTAGACACTTCTCCTCTTGCAGTAGAGCCAAATACCCCCAATTTACTTAGCCTAAATTTCTTAAATAGATCGTTTCGAACCATAATGTCTTCCAACTCAGATATCTGATTATTTTGCCCAAGCATCCTAATCATCACCCTCTCACCATTTATCTGAAGTTCATAAAGTGACCAAATAGACAGGTCTTCTCTAAGACTTCTTTTGTTCAATGCCTATAGTTATTTGATGAATTTATCTCTCAGCCCAGTAGCTTGCCATCTCCAATTATTGGCATTCTTAGCATAGCATGCTGAGGATTAATTCTCAAGCCTTTCCCCCAGGGCACCTCATCCTATAAATTCTAATAGGGCATCTTTGTCTAATATAATAATCTTCTTATATTTAGTATCAATCCATCCATGCTGCGAAAATTTGATTAAAACCCTACTTACAGTAACTCTACTTACCCCAACAGCTTTTCCTATATCTTCATGTGTACAATTAATAGAACGATTAGTTTCTAAATTGATACTAAACAGATATTGGGCAATTCTCTTTTCTGCTGATAAAAATGAGATGTTGTCTATTTCATTTGATAACATCCTTACTTTTTGTGATAAAAGCTCTATGAGATTCAAAGCGAGGAAGGGGCTTTTTTGAAAATACAACATAATATCAGCTTTATCAATTATGATAATATCTGAATCCAACAGAGTTTTTGCTGATGACATTCTTGGAAAACCATCAAAAAAAGATGCTTCTCCGAAAATCGTCTCCTTTTTATGAGTTATGAGAGTTTTTTCTAAGCCATCTAAGGAATTTACATAAATTCGAACTTGCCCACTTTTCAAGTAATAAAAACTTTTAGCGATTTCTCCTTGCCGATAGATGATTTGATTTTTCTTAAACGTCTGAGCTGGTTTTGTTTTAAAGGTCTCAAACAATTCGGTTGGTATATCTTTTTTATGGGTTGAAAATAAATTCCACTCATTCAAGAAAAACACCTCCTTTCCTTATTTTCAAATTGTATCACATGTAACATTCTTATTTGAAGTTCCATGTCATAATAAGTAAAACCTTATATGGAGGTGGCTTAGTTGAAATGGAATGATAAGCCCGATTACTAGCCATTTATCCTACGAGATTTATGGGGTAGAAGGTTTACACGTTAAACACGGATTTGTGATTAAGGAAGAAAAATGCAAGGAGACGAAAATGGGAAAAACAATAGCTGAGAAAATATTTGATACCCACAGGGTAAATATGCCGTTTCCTGATACGCATGTTTTAAAATTGGACAGGGTTTTCTGCCACGAAATTACCACACCCATTGCCATCACGGATCTTATGGCCAGGGGAATGGACAGAGTCTTTGATCCCACGAAAATTAAGGCTGTCATAGATCACGTAACGCCTGCCAAAGATTCTAAAACAGCTGAACAGGGAAAGATACTACGGGACTGGGCTAGAAGGCAGGGCATTAAAGACTTTTTTGACATCGGAAGAAATGGTGTTTGTCATGCGATCTTCCCTGAAAAAGGATTCGTAAGACCGGGTTATACGGTTATCATGGGGGATTCGCACACCTGTACTCATGGAGCGTTTGGAGCTTTTGCCGCAGGTGTCGGAACGACTGACCTGGAAGTAGGTATCCTTAAGGGTGTATGTGCCTTCCACTTTCCGAAAACAATTAAATTTGTGCTCAATGGCACCTTAAAACCGGGCGTTTATGCCAAAGACCTGATCCTCTTCATTATTAAAGAACTGACGGTAAACGGTGCAACGAACATGGTCATAGAATTTACAGGACCGGTTGTTGATGCCATGTCGATGGAATCACGTATGACCTTGTGCAATATGGCAATTGAAGCCGGAGGAACTTGTGGGATCTGCTACCCGGATATGACAACCGTCGAATATCTATGGGACTTCATTAAAGATGAATTTAGCACAAAGGAAGACGCTTTGAAAGAATACTCAAACTGGATTTCGGATGCGGATGCTTCCTATGAAAAAGTCTACGAATATGATGTTACGAATTTAGAACCTATGGTTACGTTTGGGTTCAAACCGGACCAAGTAAAAACAGTCCATGAAATGTCCGGTACAAAAATCGATCAGGTTTATATAGGGAGTTGTACCAATGGTCGTATAGAAGATCTGAGAATAGCTGCCAGTATCCTTAAGGATAAAAAAATAAGTGATGATGTGCGTGCCATTGTCAGCCCCGCAACTCCAGATGTTTATTCCATGGCCTTAAAAGAAGGACTGATCGAGATTTTCCACAACGCTGGTTTTTGCGTTACAAACCCAACCTGTGGCGCTTGTCTGGGCATGAGTAATGGGGTTCTTGCAAATGGCGAAGCCTGTGCGTCTACAACAAACCGCAATTTTAACGGCAGAATGGGTAAGGGCGGTACAGTTCATCTGATGAGTCCTGCTACTGCTGCAGCGTCAGCCATTGAAGGTAAAATAACAAATTCTAAAGTTTATCAAGCGTAAGTATCGGAGGGGAAAATGAAAGAATTTAGCGGAAAAGTCTTATTCTTAGATAGAAGTGATATCAATACCGATGAAATCATTCCAGCCAAGTATCTTACTGAAATCACTAAAGAGGCCTTGAAACCTAATTTATTGGAGGATTTGACTCTTACCGGATTTAACGCCAAAGAAGATATTAAGGACAAAGCTGTGCTTGTAACACGAGCCAATTTTGGTTGTGGTTCTTCCAGAGAGCATGCTCCATGGGCCTTAGAAGTCAATGGGATCAATGTCGTGATTGCTGAAAGTTTTGCCAGAATATTTAGGCAGAATATGTATAACTGCGGCATGTTTGCAATCGAATTACCAAAGGATACGATCGAATATCTTTTTGAGAACTACGCGGGGAAAGACACTTCAATAACAATTGACATTGCTAAAGATAAGATTATTGTAACTTCATCCGATAAATCAGAAGAAATTGATTTCAAAGTCGGCGAGTTTGACAAGACACTTGTTAAAGAAGGCGGCTGGGTTGGTTACGCTGATAAAAACTATTGATTCTTAATAAGATAGGCACAGCTTTATTTTTTGCTGTGCCTATCTTATTGTCAACTCACCCGGACACTCAATTCTAATTCTACTGCCATCACATCGTCTGTCACCAAAGCAAAATGTTCGTATAGATTATTTGCCATGAGATAGTTGTCCTTGGTCATATTAACTCGCTTTCCCTATGATTGCGCGTATGCGCGAACAGTCGTCATAACCTGTCCGTCAAGGTTATCTTACTACATTCCCTCTCAACTACTTTTTCCATGTAGCATACCGTAAACGGCAAATGCTCATATTTTTTCAACCCAGTCTCTATAAATCCATACAATTTATACCAATTTTTTAGAACTAAATTCTCATCAACAATACCAATAGAGACTTTCTCTGCTCCTTGGGCTTTCACATAACCAAAGACAAAATCCATTAAATGTTTCCCATACCCTTTATGCCTATATCCCGGCAACACCGATAATCTTTCTATGTAGAAAACATCATCAGCCTTTTCGATGGGTACAAATCCAATTTGATTTCTTTCTTTATACAAACCAAACATACCGATCCCTTTATCTTTCATCTTCTGGAGATTTACCAAATTTGCGAATGCTGGATTCGAAGGACAATTTTCTTCCGTTAGGTTAAGCTCTCTTACAACTGTGATAAATGAATCCTTGATAACGTTTAAGCTATCTGACAAACTTACCTCGTTATTAATTTCTTTAATACTTACTTTCTCAAGAGTCAAATAAAATCACCTTTCTATTCGGGGGGGATGGCTTTCTTGACAAGTTTTTTTAAAACGTCCAAGTTTAGCAGAACGCCACCCCGGCGGTAGGCGGAAGCTACCATCAAGATTCAATTTATCTTTTTAGGAATACCACTTTCACACGGAACTCCTATCTGACATTTTCCACAACCATATCTTGGTTTACATTTTTCCTTTGTTTTGTTTATGAATTCAGAACAAAGTATGTGGTTTTTCCCCTTATCAAGAGATATCGCCTTGACTGGACAATTTTTTACACACGCTCCACACATGGAACAGTTATCATAAATGTTTTCATACATCCTTTTATCAGGAGGCAACTCCAGTTCTGTAACGATGCTGCCGAATCTGCCAGCAATCCCTTTTTCGGTGATTAGGCCTTTAGAAAGTCCGAATGTCCCAAGACCACATACAAAGGCAACATGTCTTTCAGACCAATTACTCGTGAATAATAGGTCTGTTCTCCTATTATTGTCCGAATTCTGAGCCGGTTTATTATCTCCGGTTTTGGCCCAGAATCTTTCATCCAAAGACGGCGCAAGGCTTTTATAGCCGGCATTTATCAATTCGGAGTTCAAATATTGGCAAAGCTTAACAACTAGAGCTTGACCTTCAATCCGTCCATGCAACCATTCTTCTGAAGGCCATGACATATCTCGTCTGTTGCCCTTTTTTACTGCCTCGGTAAAGGGTAGAAAAAAGGAGATAACCGTTTTGGGCTGGGGTAACCATTCTTGGGGAGGCATAAAGTGTTGTCCTATTACTAGTGGCTGTTTCAATATTTCAAAATACTGATCATCTGCAGCACCAAACGCAAAAATTGGAGTCTCAAAAATCCTCATACCCACGACCGCCTCTGAAAGCGCAACTTCCTTAGATATAAGATTGTGATCTGAGTTTTTCACAAACCATGTCGCCATTTTGACAATGTCTTTCTTATCCATAACTACCTCCCGCAAACCAACTTTATTTATACTTATTCGAGAAAGTATTTGGAAATCCTGTCCAATACCATCATCATCGAAAGCACCTGTCTGCTCATGTTTATTATCAATCCTATCTTGTAATGGTAAAGCGCTCTCGACTGTGCCATGTTGGACTAATAGTTTAGTTTATTTAACCAACATTCTGGTTGGCACTTGCCAAGAAAGGCGATGTGAAATTGACTATCCCAAATTAATTAAGGTATAATATGAGTAGAATTATGATATTCCTAATTCGAAAGGGGATAGGGTATGCCCACCATAAAATCGTCTACCTCACTACGCAATGATTATAGCAAAATCTCCAAGTACTGCCATGAAACCGGCGAACCGGTATACGTCACCGTCAACGGCGAAGGCGATTTAACCGTAATGAGTATCGATGCTTTTGAGAAGCGCGAACGGGCATTGGAAATCCGCGAAAAGCTACTGGAAGCACAATTGCAAAAAGCCAATGGCGTGCCGATGCTCGACTTCGACGAGGCCATGAGCGAACTGAAGGCGTTGGCACATGGCAAACTATAAAATCAAAATCACTCAGATTGCACAAGATGACTTAAAGAGTATAATTGCGCATATTCGCATTAATAATCGCGATGCTGCCATCAGAATGTATGAGACGATAAAAGAGTCCATAGGCAAGCTGGCAGACTTCCCTCTCATGGGTTCAGTACCGTTGGACACGAAGATTGCCGGACAAGGCTATCGCATGATCGTTGTTGATCCCTATCTTGTTTTCTACATCCTAGTTTTGGAAGAGAACACGGTGGAAGTTCATCGAGTGCTTCATGGTAAACAGGATTTTCCGCGCATGATGACGTAACAAATAATTGATTTCTCAACAAAATATCAAGCACCCCAAGCTCGTCAACGAGAGCTTGGGGTGCTTGATTATATTCAATCTATGATTTTTGAGTACCTTCTCTATAGTTTCAATCTTGGTTACCGGTTTATTGATAAGCGCAGTCATCCCTCGTTTTCTCCATTTGCCTCTGAATTAAAGGAGTACACTTTTATTTCAATTCTATTCACGTCTTTACTTTTAGCCCATTCAATGACTATCTTTAAACAGTAAGGACCCTAAGTCAACTAGAGTGAGCAGGACCTAGGGAATATAGATTATATCAACCGAGCCTTGATACTGCGTAATGTTACCCCGTTCGCTCAGCGTCACTGTGATGTGATTCACACCCGGAGCCAAATGTTTATAACCCTTCTGTATTTCCTGATTGAGATTTTCCCCGTTCCTATCCCCATTGCTCGTGCTAAAACCCGTCGGCGAGGTAATCTTCACAGTTGCTTGCAGGTTCACGGCATATTTGGGAACATCCCATTGCAAAATTACTGGTTCATCACCTGTAAAGGTTAAATTATTGCCTGGTGCCAAAATCTGAAGTGGTACGATGTTCACAGGTGGCTGTGGCACGATATTTGGATCTGCCTTTGGGGCATTAACGGTGATTTGTTTACCGTCTCTCAGCATGTTATCCACTTCTGCTCGGATATAGATGTCGTACTTTCCATCCGTTAACGGATTGATTTGAAAGCTTGTCAACGTGCCGGCATGGAAGGTATCCACCAATTGAGAACTACCCCCGCTTTCTTTAAAGACATTGATATTATAGTCGGTCGCCCCGGCGACTGGTTTCCAAGTTATGATGAGAGGTTGGTTGGGGTCTATTGTCGAGCCGTTGGTTGGAGTCAGGATATCTGGGGTGTAGCTCACGGGTGAGCTGGGAATCATTGTTATATCAATCGAACCTTGATATACAACTTACGCTCGATGGCCCATTCAACGTGGTACAGATCGAACAGCAGGCCCAGGTTTCTTTAGCGGCCACGGCTAAAGTGAATAATCTGGTCACTCACGCTATTACCGCTTTAAATGTGGAAAGAGGGGCGACAGTAGGTCACGTATATAACGGAGATTTCAGCACGCTCACGGGTGACGGTGCTCAGGACTTACCTGTAGCAGATATGAATGATCCGTATCCGATCTTAAACCCTGAAGGGTATCAGACCAAAAACCCTGCCGTGAGGGCTTAACTTCCCGTTCACGCCTGGGTCAATGAATAGGGTTCCTTTAATGCTAACATTTTTCAGTGTAACGTTATCCCCATTAACATAAATGCTAAAATCTTCGCTAGCATTCTGTAGAGTTACGCCGTCTCCGGATATCAGGAGGGTTTTCTGTAACTCCTCCGGCAGATTGGGGTTATCTGAACCAGTGGTTTGGTCGTTGCCGTTTTCCACATCATAAGTCGACAACTGATCTAAGGTTTCCTGATTAACAACGGCTTCTCCACCTAAGGCAATGACAACAGGAGAAAGATTTGTCTTTGCATAATTCAGGAGAGTGGGATCCATCGCTTGATTGGTGAGAATAATCGGCGCTGCATCTTGTGCCGCTAATGGAACACCGGCTAGCGCATCGGCAGGACTGTCCCAACCGGCTACAACGGCTAGTTTCGTAAACTTATCTCCCAGCGCTTGCATCTCTTTAGCTATATTTACGGCTGTTTCATACAGGTCATAGACACCTAATTCAACAGGTGTTACTCCCATGGATCTTAGTTCTTCAAGAATAGCCGGTTTAATGACAGCCTGTCCGCTTGTTATATAGGCTTTTTGGGGTTTTAGGCGGGCGATTTCGGACTTGGCAAAAGGGTTTAATTAAGTCGGATACTATTGACATTTACATCCCCATCCTTTATCTCTAATTGTCCTTTTAAATGAGGAACATCTTTTAGTATTTCAGATATAGAATAAAACTCGAAATTATAAATTCCATCACTAAATTTCTTAGTAAGACTTTCATACCAAATGTCATAACCTTGTCCAACATTATTTATATATCCATTAGCTTTTAGTAGTTGATGTGTTTCCCAATCAAATTTAGCAACATTAGGATTATCTTTGTAATTATCAAATACGATATTTCCGTCCTTTGACAAAATGAAATCAAATGTTTGGGTATTAGGAAATACCAGTTCAATATCTTTAGATGAGTTATTAATTATCAGAAATTTCATCATGGATTTACTATAAGTTATGTCTAATGAATATTCCAAATCTCCTTTTACCGGATTGCTTACCGTCCCACCACTTGTGCTACTTGATTTTTCAACAGGTACAATTGACTCGCCACTAGGGACGTTTGATTGGTCAACATGGACATTAGTCTTTGAACTACAACCTATAAAGCTTAAAGATAATAATAATGCAAGTACCCAAAAAAACTTTTTCATTTTGATACCTCCACCACTTGGGTTTAGCTTTCATTCATTATCCTATTCTACAATTACTAGCGATTGACCTTTCTAAAGAGTATAATTTTTCAATATACACAAACACTAAAAAGCCCCTAAGCCGTAAAAGCCTAGAGGACTAAATTGGGAGTATTACTACAATATATAAGTTACAACTATGTCGATAATAGCTGGAATAAAGCTAACATTAACCACCCAGTATAAGAATAATGGCAGTTTAAGGAAGGAGAAGCTCTATAGTACCAATGAGTAATATAATAATCCAATATTTTATTTTTCAGTTTGCTCAAATGATATATTTTCCGCAGAAACAATAAATTCAATTACACCCATATTTCTATTTTGAAGTAGTACGTGCAATTCATATTTTCCGTTTGTTTGATATATTTCATTGTAAAGCCACCATGAATTTTGCAGTAAAGCATCTTGTTTAATAATCTCATAATTATCCAAATGCATTTTAGTTATGTTGGTAAAACCGCCTAAATTATCAAATAATACGGTTAGGGTTTTTTCTGTTTGTTCTATACCAATAACAGTGCAATCATGGAAATTAATTTTTTCTAAAACGCTTTTGTCTAAACTTTCTAATACTTTCTTATAATATTTTTTCAGTAGCGTTGCATTAAACTAAATGGAACCCTGTCAATAAATGAAATGCTACTGTTGTCATTACTCTAATTTACTTTATTGGTGTATACTTCCATATGGTTTTTCCTGCTATAGTCCAAAGGAGCATTGACCTAGGAGGTAGTTCTTTTCCACATTTTTACACAATATAACGTTAGAGAATAACAGGATCGTAGGTTAATTCATTCAGCCAATCCGTCTCTTCATTCATGATCTGATGCTCTGTCATTTTGTAGATGCGATCATAGTTGATTCGCCTGGAACCGTTTCCCCATTTTCGTCGAAGCTTTTCTAGAAACGAATCATAGCTTTCGAAGAGACAAGAGATAGCGATTCGTTGCAAGTTCAGTAAGTCTCTTTGATCCTCAATTTCAAGTTTCAGAAGAACGAGTGCGCAGTAAGTCATGAGTGCTAAAAGTAACTGGTTAATAACTGCTATCTCACTTGTACCGTAAAAATGTTTGATCTGGGCGTGTTGCTTCAGCCATTTAAAGAACAGCTCGATTTGCCAGCGATACCGGTAAATCTCACCAAATTCCTCGGCACTTCTATTAAAGTCATTCGTGACGATGGAAAAGGGCTCGTTGACCGAATCATCAATGGTAATGACGCGAAGTTTATGCTTCATCTTTCGGCTGTTCGTTCCTAGAATAACATCAACGTCTTCTTCAATTGGACCATCTTCTTCAACGTTTCGTTGTCCAAGAAACTCAACCACAGCATTCTCTTTAAGGCGAGTTACAAATCGAATACCATTTTCACAGTAGTCATCAAATAGTTTGTAATCCACGTAACCCCGGTCAAAAATATTAAGGGCGTCAGAGTCTTTGACAATCAGTTCATCCAGTTTCTTCTTGTCTGCCGTCTTTGCCGGAGTAATAATCACGGCGTCAGGGACAGCCATTCCGTCGAAACTTAGTCGTAGATGCATTTTAATTCCGGCCTTGGTTTTTCTAAACACAGCCCAAGGATACTTCGAAAGGCACAAGCTTATTGTCGATGCATCAATCATGAACAGGTTCCCAAGCCGCTGCTGGATCACTCCGAACCCCTTTTTCTGAGCTACTTTGTTTAATAGATTTTTAAAAAGCATTTCCGAAACTCTAACAGGAAGAGTTCTAAGTCTTCGTGAAATTTGACTATGACTAATGCTTTCTAAGCCAATGGTACGACTGAAGTCATTACATTGAACACTCGCACTGATTTTTCGTAAAGCCTTAAATTCTTGGAGTTGAGCATTACTGATAAGTAACGTGAGTTGGCTTGTTTTAAGTTTTTGGACTCGCTTATCAAGGTTTGGAACTTCTTGATTAATTTTAGTCCAAGTTTCTTTAGAAAAAATCGGTTGAAACAGTTGCATAAATGTGGATTTTGTAGTATTCTTGCTTTGCATTTTTATCTCCTTATGATTAGAGATTTGGGCAAGAACTACCCTAACTCTAATTATAAGGCTTTTTTTATGGTTTTGACAGGAATAATCAGGAATATCTACAGTTTAAGCCGTTTTTCGTTGATTTCCTCTCAAGTATACAATTTGACTTTTGAGTCAAAAGCTTTATGCAACTCTACTGATATTTTTTATACTCTTCTATTGTTGTAATCATCAACTTTCTGTTATTCTGGCAAAATTGAGTTACATCTTCTATCATTTGTCGTGTTGCTTTACGTAATATGTATACTCTAATATCCGCGATTTTTACAAGTATCTCTTCAGGTAAAATCTTCTTTATGTGTTCTTGATTAAGTAAAAATGCTTGATAGAACTGTTCCGATAATTTCTGACTATCAGACTTCAATAATATGCTTATCAGGGTCATAGAAACGAACAACACGCTGTCCCCAAGAATGTTCTACGATAGGGTGTACATAGTTAATGTCTGCAATGTCATTAATCTTTAGAATAAATCCATCAAAATCAACTTCCTCAAAATACAACTCTGCTACATTTCCTCCAAAAACAATTTCACTTTCCTTTTTGTGAATAAAAGTCAACCAAGTATCTTTTGTCTGTAATGCAATCCCCCCGTTAAAGTTACATTTGCAACAAAATCAACATTAACTTCTAAGCCAAGCACTTCATAGTAAAAACGCTTTGAATTTTCCATATCCGAAACAACTATCAAAGGACTTGAGAATTTCATTATACGCCTCCCCATTCTTATTTCCTATCCCATTCTTCAAAACATCTAATTTACCCTGCTTCACATTATCCTACTTTTTATGCTTTTACCTAGGTTTATTAAAACTTCCCATTATTAGCCTAATGTGAATCACTCATCTTTGCTGCTATACTGTCTACTGTCACTTTCCGCATTATTTCTTGATTTCCTCCTAAGAAAAAATATTCCATAAAGAACAAAAATCCGACCGTCCAAATAGACGTCCAGGCATTTAACTTGTTCACTGGATATTGTGCTATGGTAGAGTCACCGATCTTAACACAATATGCATTCTTTTTGTAGTAGGCAGCGATGTTTATTGATTTTGTTCACTAAATGGGGAGATTAGCGAACCAAATAATATTACAATGTGTTAAGGATAGGGCACCGAAAATGGGAAAATGAGCGTTGCTTGTCATAGTGACTGTTATCGGACTCAAACCCAAACCCAAACAGTAATTTTAAAAAAGGTATCTACGACATGTGTCGGTAATTTTTTTATACGTAGCAGTGCAAATGGCCTCCTATCCATGGTCGGATTATGTAAGTAGGGCTTATAAAATACTATGAGGTATAACATGTTTAAACGAATACATATTCTAGGTGCATCAGCTTCAGGGACTACAACGTTAGCAAAGGCTTTATCTAAAAAAACAGGTTATTGTCATTTTGATACGGATGATTATTATTGGATTCCCACGGACGTTCCATTTACCCAAAAGAGAAATATAGAAGAACGACAAGAACTTTTAAAAATAGATTTGGGAAATACTTCTGAATGGATTTTATCTGGCTCCTTATGTGGTTGGGGAGACATTTTTATTCCGCATTTCGAATTAGTTGTATATTTATCATTACCAAAAGAAATTCGGATAAAAAGGCTGATTGGGAGGGAAAGGCAACGATACGGAACAGAAATAGAACAAAATGGGGAGAGATATCAACTACATAACGATTTTGTAGAATGGGCTTCACAATATGATGAAGCTGGAACTCACATGAGGAGTAAGGCATTGCATGATATGTGGCTTTCGAAATTACCTTGCTCCGTTTTAAAAATTGAAGGGGATAAGACTGTAGAAGAACGTTTGAATATTGTTCACAGAAGACTTAAATAGTTTGTGTTTACTTAGAGCCAGATACGGACGAGGGGGTTATTGCTTAACGTAACGTTCTTTATCGGACCCAAAGAGCAAAACAAAGGTAAATTATTCATTGCTGGCGAATGATTGTGCTAGATTGCCTCGACAAGTATTATTTTTAGATCTGGTTATTGGGAGGACTACTTTTATGAAACTAAGCAAGACTATAACACGGCCAATTACTATAATTGTGTTGATCCTAATAACATTGTCTTTTTTTTGGGCAACGTTGGGCAATGCACTAGACAAAGCATTCAATCAACCCGGTGGCAAGACCCACACGGAAATGATGTTGTGGAAGTCGCCAGGATATCCAAAAGAACCGCAACTTGATTTTTATAAGATGGAAATTTACCCTAGTCCAGAAAATATACGAGTAGTTTATAAGATAACAAATACATCTAATAAAGCAACCGACATACAGGACTCGTTAGATTTAGCAGTGGTAGCAGCAGATGCAAATAATATTGGTGACCCTGGATCAACAGTTTGGCGCTGGTCCCAGGTCAGTGGACAACGAAAAGTCAACATGATTAGTCTGGCCCCAGGCAAATCTTTCAATGAGGAAATATCAATAGATAGGAAACAAGCAATCGTCAGTTTCCAATATTATATTAATGCTTACTACAAGGGCGAACTCGTTTTACAATACAAGATCATTGAAGGATTGTATGATAAATGAGAAAATGGCTTTAGGTGTGAAATGGCGCTAAAAATAATATATTGAAGTTATTGAGTGTAGATAAGAACACGGATGCTCCTACTGCCCCTATAAAGAATGCTGACGATTCTTGACAACAGAGTAGGACGATAAGTACAACAGCGGGATATGCAGATTTATGAAGATTATTTGGTGGGGAATAGTCAACAAGAATTATCCGAGAAATATTTTTTGTCTTTGAAAAGTATACAAAGGATAATACGGAAACTAAGGAACATTAATTAACCTTAGAATGAGCCAACATCAGTTTACTACTGTATGGGCTCATTTTCTTTTACTAAAAGTCTTTGAGGTCTGGTTTTGAGGGACTGGATGAGCTCTTGCGATCTGCCCACCTCAATTTTTGGTTGCTAAAATCTCAAAACGATAAGTAGTTATGTAATCATCACCGAAAGGATAGCGGATTTTACCCTCTGCAGACAGGCTGTTAAGTATTCGGAAGATTTCTTCTCGACTGTTTTGTTCAGTTCCCATCCTGTCGAACCACCGTGGTAATTCATACTGTTCTTTTAGCAGAGAACTATGATCTATCGTTAAAGGTAGTTCCTTTAATAATTGTTGCCATAAACGGGGTGAATAAGAACACTGGTGTGAACTATCTCTTAATAGCTCAAGACGATTAATTTCTAGTTCCGTTTCCTCCCCGTCAAAAACCGAGCAATCGAGAATGTATAACTTACCACCAGGTTTTAATACCCTACACATTTCCCGGAGGGCCCGTTTCACATCGGAAAAATGATGGACAGCAAACCTTGATGCAACAATGTCAAATTGACTGTCTGGGATATTGAAGTTATGAACATCTTCTGTCCTAAAAACAATATTATTAATACTCTCTTGTCGAGACGCCATTTCTGCCTCGGCCAACATTTCTGGCGTTATATCAATTGCAACTACCTGGTTAACGAATTTAGCTAAGGCAATCGCGGTATGCCCTCCCCCTGTTGCAACATCTAAAGCGATATCGTCTGAAGTAGGCTTGATAAGATTAATCATTCTTTCGAGATCCACAGGATTACCGTGAGTAGTACTCAATCTATATTCCGAAGCTCTTTGTCCAAAGTTTTTCCGAACCTCATTCTGATTGCTCATACTAATCCTCCTCATGTAGGTACATAATACTCACCCAGGATACTAGCACCTAGATATACTTACACGATGTCAGTCTGCCAAGACAGTCACCTCGGAGCTAATTTATGGAAAAGGCTAAATATGTTCTCTCTCACTATTGATTAATTCTATCGTTTTCCCCAAGGGCAGACACTTATACAAACTCCACAGATATTTTTACCGATTTCAGGACGTTTTGCAAAATCATTTGTCAATTTTTCCACACATCGGGTAAAGTGTAGAGCCTCTTCCCTCGAATGAGGATGATCATCAATTGCTAAGTGCCCTGTGGAATGAGGATTCATCACCCTGATTCAGGATAAACTCTATTTCAATCATAATTACCGTAATTGGCTGAAAACACAAACCATGTATTCACCATATTCCACATCCTTCCTTTCATATCCTGCCGAGATACATAAACTTCCATAAAGCACAAAAAGCCCGACCGTCAAAAGACGACCTGGCCGTTCTTAGTCATTATATACTAGTTCACAGGCTCTATCTTGGTCGATAACAACTTAATTATAAATTACAATATTAATCCAATTAATAAAGGAATGGTACATACCTGGTGCAACAATATTTTCAGTTTTGATCATTATATAACCCATCATTAAACTTACTGGTATTAATAAAACCGCGCTTGAAATAGCTTCATAAGGTGATAACCCTATCACTGCCATTCGTTGAGGAATGTGAATAAGTGCCATAAATACTGAAGTAAATATCAGTCCCTTCCATTTTCCAAGCCATTCAATCAAACGAATTTGCAAATATCCCCTGAACATAAACTCCTCACTGAATCCTATCACTATAAAGTAAAATATTGCCCATAAAACGCTTAAGTTAAAGTTTTCTCCAATTCCGCTTAAGCTTTTTGAACTAAATAAAATAGAACTTACTAGTGTAATGATTATAAGAATAGTTCCTATCAATATTGACTGCCTTAAATTATGCTTTGAAATCCCTGTGCTCCTCCATGATTCATTCCTTATTTTCTTCATTATCAAGATAGGAGATAGCATAACTAACCATATAATTACAATATTAATGACACTATTTAGATTGAATTTTTGTACATTTGAACCGACACCTGTTGTACCTTGTGAATTCAATAAAACCATAAGTCCTGTAATCATACACGAACTTAGTATTACTGAAAGCAAAGAGTACAAAGCACTTTTTTTAGGATTAAAAAATTCAAAGCCATTATATTTTATTTTGCAGGATTTTGCTAGGTAGTATACAACTACCCCTAGTATATAAAAGCTAAGAAATGAAACTCCCAATTCTTTTACAACTTCAGTCCTCATATATCTTGCTCATTCCTTTGGATTCTCAACTTAATTAGATACGTCCCTACTAAACGTTATCAATCTTGCTATTACCAGAATTTTTTAACTATTAGATATTCTATATAGTCAATAATAATTCCTGCCAATTATAATAACTATAAGGTTAGGGGGCCGTATCTTTTTAATGTTACTCCTTTCCGCCATTGAGAAGTTAATAGATCGTAGTAT
>NZ_JYNH01000033.1 GCF_000960765.1 Desulfosporosinus sp. I2
CCATCCAAGTTCTAATTTCGATTGTATTGGGAGCCCTTATCCTTGGCGGCCTGTATCTCATTCTAAATGCTACGGTGCTCCCCACCATCACGGACCGCATCAAGGATATGTTTAACTATCATGGATGATTACCAGCAGTAGAATTATTGTATCTGATCGCAGGGGCACGTTGCTCCTGCTTATTTTATTTTACGGAGGATTTTGAAAATGAAGATTAAAGCTGAAATCAGGAGCATTTTTCAGGACAGCGGCAAGTTGAAAGCCGTATCCAACCTTGTGATCGAGGACTGCTTCGTCGTGAAAAACGTGCGGGTGATCGACGGCAAAAACGGCCTGTTTGTGTCCATGCCGAGCCGTCAAAATGCCGACGGCAAATATTCCGACATCTGCTTCCCCATCCGATCCGAGGTGCGGGAGCAAATCGAAAAAGAGGTGCTGGACGCCTACCATGAGGCGCTCACAAAGGGTGAACAAGCCGGGGACGGAACGGACAGCGACGCTTCGTAAAGCAAAATCCTGGAGGGAGGGGAACCCAATTTGGAAGTGCTCCTAGTATTGCTTATCGTCGCGCTGTTAAACGGAGCCATTGCCTATATCAACGACCTTTTGACCGGGATTGTGCCCATGACCCTGTATGCTGAGCAGTACATGACCACCGTGTCCGGCTCCAATATCGCGGATACGCTTTTTAACATCCTGTTCGGCTTCGGCGTGTCTCTCATCGTATTGAAGTTTCTTAAAAAAGGCTTTGAAACCTATATCCTTTGGAGCGACGGAGACGCGGACGAAGAACCCCTTTCCCTGCTGACCAACTTTTTTAAGGCGCTGGCGGTGGCCGTCTGCTTTCCCACTCTGTATAAGTGGATGGCAGACATTGTGGAGGATATGACCAACCAACTGCTGACCGCCATCGGGGTAACAACGAATTACGGCTGGCAGGCATGGGTGAATGGTATTTCCACGATGGGGCTTGTGACAGCCATCTTCGGGCTGATTTTTATCATCTGCTATTTCATGCTGTACTTCCAGTTTCTCATGCGGGGCCTTGAAATCTTTATCCTGCGGGTGGGCGTTCCCCTTGCCTGCGTGGGACTCCTAGACAACGACAAAGGCGTTTTCAAGGCGTATCTCAACAAGTTTTTCCAGTCCATGCTGGCCGTGGTGGTGCAGATTGTCCTCTCCAAGCTCGGTGTGGGGCTAATGCTCAACATGCATGTCTTTTGGGGCCTGGCCTGCATGATGCTTGCCATCCGGACACCGCGCTTCTTGCAGGACTTCCTCATCACGACGGGCGGCGGTGGTGGCGGGGTTATCAACAATGTGTACCATTCCGTGAGGCTGATCGGCATGGCGCAAAAATTAGCGAAGTAAAGGCGGTGGATGGATATTGGTTACGATGGACGACATTTCCGAGGCGATTATCATCCTTGTCCGCCTGGGTGCCGTCGCAAGGTTTATTTACTGCATGATAAGGCTCTCCGGTGCAGAGGAAGAACAGACGCAGTATAAGAAGCGGGCGAAAAATACCGTCATTTTCTATGTGCTGGCAGAGTGTATCTGGCAGATTAAGGACCTGGTGCTGTATTACTATACCCCATGACGCATTATGCAACGTAACGGCATAATGACGATTATTAGAAAGGGAGGTTTTTATGGAGGATGAAAAGCTGTATATTCCTATGGGGGTAAAGGCTGAAGCCGAGCTTTTCCCCGGCTTCGGCAAAAAGCAGCTCCTGCAATCGGTGATTGGTTCGCTGGGCGCGGGAGTTGTTTCTGCTTTTGTATGGCTGCTTTCGCAAAGCGTCACCTTCACCGTCATCGGCGTGCTGGTCGGGATTGTCGGCTCGGTGATGATGACCACTAAGGACCAGACCAATCTATCGGTGGTGGATCAGGTGCAGAATATGACGCGGTTTGCGAAAAGCCAGAAAATTTATCCGTACCGGTATGGCGATGAATGGAGGTTGGGCTGATGTACGCAATGATACCCGTATATTATCCGTCCTTCGAGGTACACCCCTGTATTGTTAACGATATTTTCAAAGAGCTGATGAAAATAGAAAAGCAAAAAAATATTGAGGAAGAAAACGAGCTGAATATGGAGCTTAATGAGGGTATCGGACAGAAAATGTGAGGCCGCCGATGCAGACGACCTTCATAGACTATTTCTCAGGGATCGGGGGCTTTCGCGCGGGACTTGAAGCCTGCGGCATGAAATGCATCGGACATTGTGAAATCAACAAATATGCGGATAAAAGCTATCGGGCTATATTTGATGTGAAGGAGGATGAATGGTTTGCAAGCGACATCACCAAAATCCAACCGGGAGATGTGCCCTGCGCCCATCTCTGGACTGCCGGCTTCCCCTGCCAGGATATCAGCATCGCTGGCAGCCAGCGGGGGCTTGCCGGAGAACGAAGTAGCCTCTTTTTTGAGATTGTTAGGCTCATCGAAGGCAAAGCTGCCGAAGATCGACCCCAATGGGTTATCCTTGAAAATGTTAAAAACCTGTTTTCCGTTCATGGAGGATGGGATTTTGCGACCGTTCTCTTTGAAATGGCCGCACTCGGCTATGATTTGCAGTACGGACTTGTCAATTCACGGGATTTCGGAGTCCCCCAAAACAGAGAACGGGTCTACATTGTCGCTCATCGACATACTGGAGACGGGTGTACCGGAAGGATATTTCCTCTCCCAAGCGGCAATGGAAAAGCTCTTATCCAAATCATAGGCGGGATGCAGGGACAGAGGGTTTACTGCCCCGAAGGCATCAGCGCCACCCTCACCGCACAGGGCGGAGGTGGTGGCGCTAAAACGGGCCTTTACTGCATGTGTGTGGGTGTAAACCGCATGGACGGCATCAAAGAAAGGCTGGAGCTTGCCCATACCATCACCGCCGGAGACTACCGGGGACTGGATCGGAACCAGACGCAAAACGCTGTGCTGGAGGGCTGTGAAGCCTGCATGCAGCCGGAGGATAAAAACGGCTGCCCCTTCTCTTTTATCGACCTGAATAAAAACCCGAAGCTGACCAACATTGCACGGTGCATCAAGGCCCATTATAACGCCGGAGTTACCAACAGAGGTGCGGATAACTCCGGCGTTCTGCATTTGTGCGCAAGGGCGGTTTTAACACCGGACCGTACGGAAAAACGGCAAAACGGTCCACGCTTCATGGCGTGCGGTCAGCCAAGCTTTACCCTTACGGCACAGGACAGGCACGGAGTTTTGCTCATGGACTGCAAGGCGGCCGACTGCTGCCCGAAATTAAAAATCCGGGAGGGCATCAAACAGGGCTACGGCGACAGTATCAGCCTTGACTTCCCCGGCAGCGAAACACGGCGCAGACGGGTCGGCAAAGGATTGGCGCAAACCCTGGATACAAGCTGCAATCAGGGGATTGTCCTGGTCTGCGGGCGGATACGACGCCTGACACCAAGGGAGTGCTGGCGCTTGCAGGGCTTTTCGGACGGGATGTTTGACAGGGCCAAGGTGGTCAATTCAGACAGCCAGCTTTATAAGCAGGCTGGAAATTCTGTCACCGTAACGGTGGTATACACCATTGGCATGAGGATTTTGGAAGCACAAAATAAGATGGGAGGGTAAAAAAATGGTTCAGACGGCTAAATACATGCTGTGCGGCAGGCTTCCTATGACGAGCACTGAAAGCTCCTTTACTGCTATCTTACGGATACCGTAGGCCGCAAGCGGGAGCTTGCTAGGTCATCTAAAAAAATAGGGGCCGCCGTTGGTATTTCAAGAGCTGCTGTCAGCCGCAATATGCACCTTCTGCGGCAAAACGGGCTGATTGAAATCACCCCCCAATTTACCGATGACGGCGGCAGGCTTGCAAACAAGTATATTTTAAAGTGACAGGAGGTGTATATACGGAGCCATGATGGACGGACTGATATGGAAAGGCGTGCTGTTTTCGGCTTTGCTCCTTACAGCGGCGGTTTGGGATATCCGCAGGCGTGAGATCCCCGATTGGATACCGTCGCTCATCTTTCTAACAGGTATTCCACAAATGAATCCGCCGGACGCCTTTTCCGGGCTTGTGCTAACAGGGTTGCCGTATCTGCTTGCGGCAGTCCTTTCCTATAAAAAAGAAGGTTTTTCCATAGGCGGCGGCGACATCAAGCTGATGGCCGCCTGCGGCTTTGTTTTGGGTGTTTGGGGCGGTATCCTTCAAAGTATTGCAGCCCTAACCCTTTTCCTTGCCGTCGGTATCGGCATCTGTATTTACCGGGGAACGAAAAAGCTGAATACCGTCACCCTGCCCCTTGCACCGTTTTTCTGTGCAGGGGGAATTTTATCTTACTGTGCGCTTCTCATTAGCGCCTCAATCTAAAAAAAACAGGAGGACTAGCAATTATGAAATTAAGCATTTTCAAAAACAGGACCGTGATCGGCCTAGGCTGCATCATCCTTTCCCTGATCATTTGTTTTGGTCTGACGCCGCTTTGGGGCAGCGCGGTACGCGCCCAAACGGAAATCGTGCGGATTACGGATACCGTCAAAAAGGGCGAGGTGCTCACCGCTAACAAGCTGGAAACGGTACAGGTTGGCGCATACAACCTGCCGAGCAACCTGGTGAAAAACAAAAATGAGGCCATCGGCAAATACGCCGCCGCCGACTTGCAAAAGGGGGATTACATCCTTTCCACCAAATTATTCGGAACGCCCCTTGCCGAATTTGAATACTTGACCGGGCTTGACGGTACAAAACAGGCCATGTCCATCACCATCAAATCTTTTGCGGCGGGACTGTCGGGCAAGCTGGAACCGGGCGACATCATATCCCTAATTTCCGCGAGTTCCGGCAATACAGGGATTATCGTGATGCCACCGGAGCTTAAATATGTCGAGGTGCTGGCGGTCACGCTGGGCACGGGGGTGGACAGGGAATACAAGGCGGGTGAGGAAAAGAGCGGCGACGAGGAAAAGAAACTCCCCGCCACCCTGACCCTGCTGGTAAATTCCGCCCAGGCCAAGGTGCTGGCCGGACTTGAGCAAAACGGCAACCTTCATGTAACCCTTGTCTATCGCGGGGCAAAGGCCAATGCGGATAAATTTTTAACTGCGCAGGAGCGGTATTTTGAAACGGGTGAAAGCACGGCTGCCGGCCCTATCGAAAGCAGCCCGCAGCCGGAAAAAGCAGAAAATGCAGCCCAGGAGGATAGCAACAATGCCGAATAAGGGAAAGCAGATTCTGGCGGTCTGGGGCAGCCCGTCCAGCGGCAAAACCGTAACGGCTGTGAAAATCGCAAGGGAGCTGTCCCTGAACAGGAAAAATGTGGCGGTGGTTTTCTGTGACGGGGTGTGCCCCGCCCTGCCCACTGTGCTGAAAACCAAAAAGCCGGTGGAGGGCTCCCTCGGCGAAGTGCTGGCAGCACCCAACGTAACGCAGGAGCTTATCTTGAAAAACTGTATATGCCCCGCCAGAAATCCGTATATCAGTTTTCTCGGCTACAAGGCGGGAGAAAATGTCTTTACCTACGCGGAATATGTGAAGGAACGCGCGGTGGACCTGCTGGTGCTGCTGCGCCATATTGCCGACTGTGTGGTGGTGGACTGCGCAAGCAGTCTCACCGACAGCATCCTGTCCACGGCGGCCCTGGAGGTGGCCGACGCGGTACTGCAGCTGGGAAGCTGTGATTTAAAAGGCGTGTCCTACTTCATGTCCTGCCTGCCCCTCATTGCCGACCGCCGGTTCAAACCGGAGAAGCACATCAGGGTGCTGTCTAATGTAAAGTCCCGGCAGGATTCGGGCGGGTACGAAAACGCCTACGGCGGCGTTTCCTACAAACTGCCCCATGTGGATGCCATCGAGGAACAGTTTTATTCTCTTTCCCTGCTGGACGGTCTTCCCGGCAAAGAGGCAAAAGCGTATGAGCCCGTTATCCGGGAAATTGCAGAGGGGGTGTTTGGAAATGGCTAAGAACATCGGTCTTTTCTTCAACACGGCAAAGCACCAAAAGCCGTTTTCTGAGGTGCTGCAGGAGGTGCAGGAATACATCTCCAGCAAGTATGCCACCGTGATTACGGGCAATCCGGCGGAGCAAAAACAGCAGATCACCGCCTACATCTCCAAGTACCTGACCGATTACAGCCTGGGTGTGGAGGGCTTGACGCCGGATGAGCTTGTCGAAAGGCTCTACAGTGAAATGGCAGAGTTTTCGTTTTTGACCTCATACCTTTTTGCCACCAATATTGAGGAAATTAATATCAATTCCTGGAAGGACGTAAAAATCACCTATTCCGACGGCAGGGTGGTTCCCTCCGATGAAAAATTCAACAGCCCCGAACATGCCGTCGATGTGGTGCGGCGTCTGCTGCATAAATCCGGCATGATTCTGGACCATTCGCAGCCTGCCGTCGTGGGGCATTTGAGCAACAAAATCCGCATCACCGTCCTGGGCAACCCGCTGACCGACCATGGCAAGGGGGTTGCGGCTTCCATCCGGATTGTCAATCCGCAGAAACTGGCGCGGGAGGACTTTATCCGCAATGGGACCTCCACCGCCGAAATGCTGGACTTTTTAAGCGTCTGCCTGCGGTACGGCCTTTCCATGTGCGTCACTGGCTCCACGGGCAGCGGAAAAACCACGCTGATGAGCTGGCTTTTGTCCACCATTCCCGATGATAAGCGTGTGTTTACGATTGAAAACGGCTGCCGTGAATTCGACCTGGTTAAAGAGGACGAAAACGGCCATGTGGTCAATAACGTGGTGCATACCGTCACCCGGTATTCCGAGGACAAAAGGCAGAATATCGACCAGGAAAAACTGCTGGAGTATGCCCTGACCTGCAACCCCGACGTGGTGTGCGTGGGCGAAATGAAATCAGCCGAAGCGTTTGCGGCGCAGGAGGCGGCCCGGACCGGTCACGCCGTCATTACCACTACCCACGCCAATAGCTGCAATGCCACCTACTACCGCATGGTGACGCTCTGCACGCAAAAATACGACCTGGGCGACCGGACGCTGTATAACCTTGTCACCGAGGCGTTCCCCATTGTCCTGTTTGTAAAAAAGCTGGAGGACAGCTCAAGGAAGTGCATGGAAATAACAGAATGTGAGATTTTGCCGGACGGAGAAAGAAAGATTCATACGCTTTTCCGTTTTCATGTTGAGGAAAATGCGGTGGTGGGCGGCAAGGTAAGCGTCCGCGGGGAATTCCAGAGGGTGAACACCCTGTCCGAGAGCTTGCAGAAAAGGCTGCTGGAAAACGGTATGCCGATGAGCCTTCTGAACAAAATCACGAAAGGAGAAGATGCTGCATGACATTTCTCATTATGCTGGCGTTCATCGGCCTGATCGCCGGTAGTTTCCTGCTTCTAAGGCTTTCCCCCTTTGAGTTTGCCGAAAGCATCATCAGGCCGCTGCAAAGCCGGAAAAAACCCATCGGAAAGCAGATTGAGGAAGCAAAATTCCCCAGGCAGGCACGGGGCATTCGTAAGACCATCCAGGAAACCAAAGAAGTGCTGGCGCTCACAGGCAAAAGCACAAAATTTGGAGCGTTGTGCGTCCTTTCCTTTTTCCTGCTTGTGGTTGGCGTACTGGTTTCCCTGCTGATGGAAAATTTCTTTATGGTGCCCGTGGCGGCGGCGGGGATGGCGCTGCTGCCTTTCTGGTACATCCTGTTCACGTCTCACTCCTATAAAAAGCAGATGAACGCCGAGCTGGAAACCGCCTTGTCCATCATTACCACCTCCTACATCCGAAATGAGAGCGTCATCACGGCGGTGGAGGAAAACTTGGGTTACTTGAACCCGCCGGTCGCAGATGTTTTCCAGGGCTTTCTCGCCGACACCAAATTGATCAGCGTCAATGTGAAGCAGGCCCTTCAAGCCATGAAGCCCCGGTTGAACAACGATGTGTTCCATGAGTGGCTGGACGCCATGACCGCCTGCCAGGAGGATAAAACCCTGAAAACCACATTGACCCCTATAATTTCAAAGCTGTCGGACGTGCGGGTGGTATCGGGGGAGCTGGATTATATGATGTATGAGCCCTTAAAGGAGTTCATCACGATGGCGCTGCTGCTGGTTGGCAACATACCGCTGATTTATTTCTTGAACAAGGACTGGTATTCCGCGCTGGTGGACACGTCCTTCGGCAAGGCGATACTGGCGGTCTGCGGTGCAGTGATCTTCGTGTCCCTGGCCGCGGTGATCAGGCTGACAAAGCCGGTTGAATATAAGCGATAATAAAATTCTGAAATGAGGTGAAACCCTTGTATGCCATTCTATTTTTCTTCGTCCTGTTCTTCGCGGCAGGGGCGTATCTTGTCCTTGCCGACGTATTGAAGCTGCCGACCCTTGCAACTACAAAGGCGGTCTTGACGGTGGCAAGGCAGGATAAAAAGCAGACCATGAACCTTGAAACAGTCGTCTTTGAGCTTTCATCCAGGCTTTCCGGTCTTATCAGACTGGATGGCTACAAGCGCCGCAAGCTGGAGGCCGCTTTGAAATCCGCGGGGATGAAGCTGACTCCCGAAACCTATATCGCCAGGGCCTGGGTAAAGGCGGGGCTGATAGCGCTTTTGATTTTCCCGTTGCTGCCCATCTTCCCGATTTTATGCCCTGTCGTTCTGTTTCTGGCGGTGGCGGTCTTTTTCAGGGAGCAGCAGGTGGCTGACGAAATTGTGAGGCAGAAACGTGAAAGGATTGAATATGAGCTGCCGAGGTTCGTTTCTACCGTTTCCCAGGAGCTAAAGGTTTCCCGTGATGTGCTGTCCATTTTGAATTCCTATCAAAAAAATGCGGGCGAGAGTTTCCGGCAGGAGCTTGAAATCACCATCGCCGACATGAAATCAGGCAATGAAGAAACGGCGCTGACAAGGCTGGAAGCAAGAATCGGGAGCACCATGCTGTCCGATGTGGTCCGGGGGCTTATTTCCGTCAAGCGCGGCGACAACGGCGCAGTCTATTTTGAAATGTTGAGCCATGATTTCAAGCTGCTGGAATTGCAGCGGCTTAAGCTTATCGCCATGAAGCAGCCGGGCAAGGTGCGGAAGTATTCCTTCTTTTTGCTGGGCTGCTTTCTCCTTATGTATCTTGGTGTACTGGGCTATGAAATTATGAATGCTTTTGGAAAGCTGTTCTAGGGAGGTGGAGCCATGCTAAAAGTGCTTAAATCCAGAAGCGGAAAAGGATATATTGATGCGGTCGTGGTGGTCCTTGCGGTAATGATGGTGCTTGCTCTGGTGGTCAGGGTTGCGCCGGTGTTTGTCGCTAAACAGCAGCTTGACACCTTTGCGGCGGAGCTTTGCCGCACGGCTGAAATCGCCGGGCGTGTGGGGAACGAAACCACGGCAAGAGCCAACCGGCTGAAAGATGAGACCAGCTTGGACCCGGCCATCAGTTGGTCGAAAACCGGCGACATCCAGCTTAATGAAGAATTTACCGTAACCCTTTCCAATACGGTCAATATCGGCCTGTTCGGTGATTTTTCCTCCTTTCCCATTACCCTGATCGCAAAGGCGACAGGTGTATCGGAGGTGTATCATAAATGAAGCTCGGAAAAATCCTCCGGCATAATTCCGGCAATTCCGCCCCTTTGACGCTGGCGATTGTCCTTGCTGTGATTATCCTGTCCTGCGCGGTCTTTGAATATATGCGGCTGATGGTCATAGCAAGCGGTGTACGGGACACGGTTCAGTCTGCAATGATTGACGTTGCCACCGAGAATTGGGACGACGCCTACAACGGACTGCGCGAGGGCTACAGCGGAGGCTATACCTTGAGCGGGACGGATTGGGTGGTTAGGCTGGACACCGGGGATGTGTACTCCCGCCTGGAAAGCACATTGGGCGTAAAAACGGAAAGCGGAAAATATGTAAAATACACAGGCCCCGATGTGGAATACACCCTGTCCGACCTGTCCGTCAGTATGCAGAACGCTCCCCTTGCCCCGACCAGCACCGGCGGCATCTCCCAGCTATCGGCGACGGGGACGGTGGATGTGGAAGTGCCCCTATCCTTTGGGTGGGGACATCTTCCACCCTTAAAAATTACCATGAAGCTGAAAGGAGGATTTACACCAAAATTCTAAAAACATTGTGCATTTTATCCCGAAGGAATTAAAAAAATTATAGGACTAATGGCCGCTGGACGCGGCCCAAATTGCAATGGTATAATATGTATGAAAATCTACTTCGTTTTTTATTGATAAGCCCTATAAAGGAGGTTGATCTTATGAGCAAATTAAGTGCCAAAACCCAAAAGACGCTGCTGGTTTCAGGACTTGCCGCCATATGTGTCGTTCTGGCCGTTGCCGTTTTCTCCCTTGTCGGAGGTAGCGGTGAAAAGGATAAATCAAATATCGCAAATAACATAAGCAATAACGTAACAGTAGATGATATAAAAACCGACGACAAGGCCGGGGTATCCGTCCCTAATATTACGGCCCCCACCAACGGGACGGAAAGCCAAACATCAAGCAATGTAGCCCTTGATATAAGCAAGCAGCAGGACGTTGAAGTACCGATTGCCGAAACCCCACAAAAACCGGCTGAACCGGAAAAACCTGTGGTCAAGGATGAAGGTGCCCTGAAAAATCCCGATACGCCGCCTGTATATGATAAAGAGCAGACCACTGTGGAGAAAAAGAGCAGCGAACCTAAAAGCGGGGACAAAAAGGACGGCCAGGTATATATCCCCGGCTTTGGATGGGTGAAGGATGAAGGCGGCGGAGGGAAAGGTGAAGTGGTAGATTCGGATGGAGATATCAATAAAACTGTAGGAAAAATGGATTGATGAAAAGCAAATAATGCATTTGGGTTGGAGTATGGTGTAAAAAGCCATACTCTTTTTTATATTATTGGAGGTGTTCATTTGAAAAGAATTATGCCTTTCCTGTTTTGCCTCTTGCTTTTGTGCTGCCTTTTGCCGAGCATCGCATTTGCCGATACGGGCGGTAGCGGAAATATTGATGGAGGAGGCGCAGATGTTGGACAAGGAACAGGTGAAAGCTATTGGGACAGCGGAGATGATGGCGTTCGAGTAACTATTGTAAATGCGACTACAGGTTCACCTGGCAAGACGCCGATAGATCTAACCAATCGAAAACCTGATAATACTGACTATCATTTTGGAAAAGTCAGCAAAATAAGTTATAGAAATGGAGTGCGTTTATCTGTAACTACAAGCCAATATACTTATAAGAATCCGGTACAAACTTTGCCGCGTATTATCAGTAGTGATGGTAACGTAAATATTGAGGCAATAAAAAAATATTTCTGCTCTGAATATGCGGTAAAACTAATTGCCGAAACAGCAGGGATTCCCTATGACACGCTTATCAGTGGAGAATACAAGCTTTTTTTGGAGCCAATTGCCTATTTCATCTTTCAGGGGCAAAAAGTAGCCATGACCGCAACGGAAGCTGCCATGTACGACAATTTGCTAAGCGGTGGATTGCGCTCGAAAATGGGTTCTCTGACCCATAAAAATCTGCCCCTTTCCATGTTTTTGGAAGCCCCGGATTTGGGCTTTGCCACCTATTTCGGCGCAACGAACCAAAACCAGTCCAATGATACCATTATCTCTTGCCTTGGTCTCGGCATTGTGAGATTTGCTGGCCAGCCCGCAACGCCGCCCATTGAAACGGATTACGATTACCAATACAGGGTAGATACAGATGTCATCACCTCGGTTACGCTCTACGCTTCCGGGGAAATTAATCCCGACAGTCCTGCAAAAGTGACTTTCAGGATCAAGGGCAGTACGTACACCGTCAGCAATATCGTCATACCCGCAGGCGAAAGCCAGCTTGTGTGGTGCAAATGGCACACACCCTCCAGCCCTGAGGAAATCACCATTACGGTAAGCAGTACAAAAGGCACATTAAGCCAGACCACGATACAGGCAAAGATTATCCGTCTGGACGAAAATGAACCGCCGAATCCCACGGCAACGGACAGAAATGACGGTTTTTCAACCGTCGGTATTCCGTCAAGGACAGTAAAAGCCTTGGCCTCCTGGGGCGTTTGGTGGGCGCAGTGGCATCCCTATTGGGTCTGGATATCCCATTGGGTGTGGGTTGGCGGTGAGGATGGAAGCTGGGAAGATCATGGCTGGTGGGAGGACCACGGCTGGTATGATTTTTTCAGAGACAACTATTCCGCATCCCTTTCCGGCAGCATGAGCCTTTTGCCGGATGATAAAGTGCCCACCGCCAGCGGCAGCACTATGAAATCGGGCTATGGAGTAAAAACCACCGTCAATGCGCAGTTTACAACCAACGCGCCGCCCTCCCATGTGACGGGTACGCAGACGGCGACAGCCTATTTTCCTGAATTCCATTACAAGGATTACTGGCGCTTGCTGGACCGGACGGCAAACGGATACTCCGCGCAGTTTCAGTTTAAGACAAACAGGTATTCCACCTACAACCGCAGGGTGCATTTTCTTCCGATTTGGTATCCCAACGGACAATACACGGTGGATACCTACATTCAGGACGCCTGGACCCCTGCCGGTATGCTGTCAATCAGCATAAGGGATGATGTAAGCATTTCCGGCTCACTCTATGACGATTGGCACCTTGCGCCCCTTAACCCATAAGTACGGAAGGAGGTTTTATATTTTTATGGAAAACGAAACGGATCTGAAAAAACTTCGTGTTTTGATTGTAGAGCCTGAAAAGCCGCCTTATGTTGCTGAAATTGAAAACAATCTCCGGTCCTTGCAGGAGATGGTGGGCGGAAATATACAGTATGTCGGACTTGACAGGGACACCTTCTTCTACTGCAATGAGGAAGGCAAGCTGTTGGGGCTTCCAGGAAATCGCAAGCTGGATAACGGTGATATTGTGGCGGGGACTTTTATCATATGCCGTGAAGATGGAACAGGTGAAGAAGCTTCTCTTTCGGATGAACAAATCGAAAAATACATGAGACGATTTCGGGAGCCGGAATTATATACAGTCCAAGAGGTCGAGGACACGAGCTATGTCAGCGTTAAATCTTACAATAGCAGTGACGACTTCTTTAAGGCTCATTTTAATGACGAAGATGAGGACGAAGACGAAATGGAACTATAATTAGCAGGGCTTTCGGGGCTGTGCCTAAACGGGTGCAGCTCTTCTTTTACTTCCCCCTTAGAACATAAAAGGAACGTGTGTTCTATTATATTTGAATAGTTTGGAAATATCAATGGAAAAATCAATGGAAAAATCACATCAAGGCAAGCCGGAACATATATTAACGTCCGGTTTTTTGTTTTGCCTGATAAGAAATATCGAATGTCAGCCTGTTTGTTATGGGAGGAATATTCAGGAAACATGTAGAATGTTACTTGAGATTGGCTTGGACTCGGTAGGAGGTGATATACTCTTGGATTATTTTGGTGAAGACGAGACCTATGTTTTGGCTGAATGCAAATTTTGTGAAAAAGTCGTAAAAGTACCAAAAGATATCTGTGTGCAAACTACAGAGGGCTTGAAGACTAAGAACACTCGTAAATGTGTCTGCGGTTAGGAATTTAATCTAATTAATGGCGTTGCAAAGAGCCTTTCTCCTGGTATACCTGTCATAAACATCATTGCACATGGGAACTCATTTGATATTGAACTTCATCCCGGAGACGTACTTATCAGGAAGAAAGGATTAGTTAAAAAAGAAATATTAGTAGGAATACCCGACCTGTTTATAAGTGAGTATAACAAACCCGGACTGCTGCAACCAGGAAAAATGAGGATTATCTGTTTGATTGATAATAAAAAGAAGGAATTTTTCACTTATTTTAGCAAACAAAATCTATCTCAATTTGAACAAATTTATTTCGAATTAAACAGATATGTGAGAGAAACTCAGGGTACTTGCAGCGTATGTAAACACAACTGGTATTTTAATATGGCCGATGTACTAAGAGAAAAAGGAAAACGAATGAAAGATACGGGAAAAGATCTATTGGCATTAGGATTTCTACCGTTGGCACTTATACCAAATGAACAAATTCGCGATCTGGAACGTTGCCCTAAGTGTGGTTCCAGGGCTGTCACATTAAGGGACGTAATCAACAGAAAATAACCATAACCGGCCCTACATCTTACGTACACCTCATACAAAAAAATTGCTACGTTCAACTACTATGCTATAATTAAAACAATTAGGGGTTTCTTGGCAAGAAAATGATATATAATTTCGCAAATGGGGGTTTTTATTTGATTCGGCAAAAATATAAATTTCTTGAATTCTTTGCCGGAGTAGGCTTAGCCAAATTGGGATTAGGCCATAATTGGGAATGTATTTGGGCTAATGACATCAGCTCCAAAAAAGCAGAAATCTATCGAATGAACCACGAAGCAAGTCACTTTGTACTTGGAGATGTTGCTGACGTATCGAACATTCCGATAGATGCTGATATGGCTTGGGCTTCTTTCCCTTGTCAAGACCTATCTCTAGCCGGTTGGCGAAGTGGAATGCTAGCACGTCGAAGTGGAGCATTTTGGCCTTTCTGGAACCATATATTTTGTCTTTTACAGTTGGGTAATAGACCACCACTAATAGTTATTGAGAATGTGGTTGGGTTGATTCACAGCGGTGATTTTGAAGGTCTATGTGAATCTTTGCTTTCATTAGGAATGCAGTTTGGGGCATTGGTAATTGACGCATCACACTTTGTGCCTCAATCTCGCCAAAGAGTATTTCTTGTTGCTGTAGATCTAACTGTTCCTGTTGACAACTTTACAATTAACGGAGCTGTAAACTCAATTTGGTTCCCGGAAGCTTTATTAAAGGCAAAATCAATGCTTCCAGCCCATCTTCAAACTGTATGGAGATGGTGGAATGTATCAGTTCCAGAGAACAATTATGTACCAAATATCACCGAAATTATCGAACGTGAACCAACCGGTGTATCATGGAATTCGGATGAAGAAACGCAACGATTGCTCTCGATGATGACGGATCGAAATCGTAATAAAGTTGAAGCTGCACGTTTAGCTGGTGGTGTTCAAGTCGGCTTTCTTTATAAACGTATTAGGCAAGGGGTACAGCGAGCTGAGGTTCGTTTTGACGGTATCGCGGGATGTCTACGGACACCCAGAGGAGGTTCAAGTAGACAAACTGTTGTCGTTGTTGAGAATGGGGTAATTCGTACACGTTTACTTTCACCTCGGGAGGCAGCAAGGCTAATGGGGGTCGAAGACACGTTTTGGTTACCAGATGCCTACAACCATGCCTATGAAGCTATGGGTGATGGTCTTGTTGTACCAGTCGTATCTTGGTTGTCACGACAATTACTTGAACCATTACAATCAGCATGTAATGTATTAGGAAGTCTTGCTCGCGGAGGTAGTCAAATAATCGAGAGACAGGATGTTATTGCTTCGTATCGTTCTACGCAACGACTTGTAGAAAGGTGGAGAACAGGTTGAATACGACAAATTCTCATATGGAAGTGGCTTTAGAAGCACTCAGGTCTTGGTATGAGAGTCAAAAACCTAGCCCAGACCAGGAACCAAAACGTTATGTAGTTTGTGCTGGACTTGCTATTACTGAGCTAATAAAGGACACTTTTCCTCTGTCGTTAGGAGATTACATAACAGAGAAGAATCAAGTTCGTAAAACCGGGGGGCCAACTATAAAGGCTCTTTTGCTGAGATTTGGTGAAACACGCGAATATGCTCGGGAAGGTGGTAGGACAACAAGAGGAACCAGAATCTCTGCAGAAGAATTGGTCAGGCGATTGAATGCACTTGAAGTTCTCTCTAGGCTTTCCAATTCTGAACGACAGGATGTTATGGAAAGTCTTCAACGATGGTTGGTTCAACGAGTAAGAGAATATTTTGAGCGGAGAAAAATTGAAGTTGAAATTTCTTTAGACCGATCTGGACAACAAATTGTTGCAGACATTCTAGATGCAGCAAATGAAAAAGGAGTTGCTGGAGCCGTTGCACAGCATATTGTAGGAGCAAAACTTGCCTTGCGTTATCCCCATATGGAAATTGAAAACCATTCATATACAACTGCTGATATTCAGTTAGGTAGACCAGGAGATTTTGTTGTTGGGGATACGGTGTTTCATGTGACTGTGGCTCCTATGCCTGCAGTTGTCGAGAAATGTGACCAAAACTTGCGAAACAATTTTAGAGCTATTTTGTTAGTAACAGATTCTAAAACTCAAGCAGCTAAACAAATGGCAGAAATGAGAGGGATATTGAATCGTATTGGTCTATATGCGATAGAAGCGTTTGTCGGACAAAACATAGAAGAAATGAACGAATTTGGTAGGATTTCATTATCCCATGGCTGGCGTAACCTCTTAGAAATGTACAATGAGCGAGTATTAGCAGTAGAAACGGATCGTTCCCTACTGATAGAAATTCCGGCAAATCTTCAATAGTGTTAAGTGCCATTTAAACAAAGCATGTATACAATCAAAATGAAGAAAGATGCCCTCCCACATGTAAGCGTAGGAGGGCGTTGTCATTAAACCGGACTATTTTGCTGGTTGATCAATAGTAGCTGGTTCTTCTAAAGGTACAACAGCGTTAAATCTTACCATAGCAGTGACGACTTCTTTAAGGCTCTTTTTAATGACGAAGATGAGGACGAAGATGAGGACGAAGATGAGGACGAAGATGAGGACGAAGACGAAATGGAGCTATAATGAGCAGGGCTTTCGGGGCTGTACCTAAACGGGTGCAGCTCTTTTTTTATCTGGAGGTGGTTACGCCTGGGGCATAGAAGCATATTCAAATCTGTAGATTGCGAAGGCATTCAGGAAATCGAAGCAAGCGAGGTGGAAATAGCTTGATTTTCCCAATCATTATGATTATGGTGTGCGCTGCCCTGGGGGGCGGCGCTTTTCTTTTCATCAGGCTGTCGGACAAAAGGAAAAAACAGGTTGCGGCAGCGGACGGCCAGCAAAAGACAGCCAATGAGTTTGTCAACGTCAAGGACATCAAAGGCAAATATCTCTACACAAGAGACCAGCTTGTCCTCTGTTATCTAAAAATTAACCCCATCACCATCGACCTGTTCAGCAAGGGCGAAAAACAGCAGTTGATCAAGCAGCTCACAGCGAATATGTCCGGCATACAGCACCCCTTTAAATTTCTTGCCGTATCCCGTCCGGTGGACATTACGCCCCTGATCTCCGAGCTGTCGGCGGCGCTTGCCACCTCCGACCCCAAGCAAAAAGAACTTCTCAAACAGGAAATCCTGGAGATGACCACCTTTGCCCTGTCCGGCGAGGTGGTGGAGCGCCAGTTTTACATCGTTCTCTGGGAAAAAGCCGACGAGGGCGCCGAAAAGGAGTTGCTGGTGAAGGCAAAGGATTTTGCGGGAAACCTCGACGACTGCGGGATTGGCAGCGAAATCCTGGAACAGCAGAATATTGTACGGCTCTGCAACCTCATCAACAACCCCGCCTACATGCACTTGGAGGACACGGACTTTACGCCTTCCATTCCCATTTTACGCGGAGGTGTTGTATTTTGATAGGAATCTCAAGAAAAAAGACCGAGTTTGTACCGGTTAATGAGGCCCTGTTAAACGTCATTTCTCCGATGGGGCTTGAAATCAAGAGAAATAGCCTGGTGATCGGTGAAAACACAGGAAAGATTTACGGCGTTGTTCGCTATCCGCAAAAGGTGGATACGGGTTGGCTGAGTAAAATCACCAACATACCGGGTACCCTTGTTTCCATCGGCATCCAGCCGGTGGACAACAGTGCTTTGATTTCAGCCATATCCAAGAGCATTATTCAAAACCGGGCTACCGCCGACGGTGCCAAGGACCCTCTTACCAGGCAGAGAAGCGAAAAAGCCGCGGAGGACGGAGAGCGGATCATGCTTCAGATCGACCAAAACGGCGAAACCGTGGCCTTGATGAGCCTTGTCATCATGCCAGTGGCCCATGACGAAAAAAGCTTTGTCAAGGGGTGCCGAAGGGTGGAGAGTGTCGTCAACGTGATGAAATGCAAGGTCAGAACCCTTGCCAACCTGCAAACAGAGGGCTTGCAGAGCATTTCCCCCACCTATCCCTCCAATCCGGTTGTGGAGAGCATTGTACAGAGGATTATCCCCATGAGCACCTTTGTGGGCGGCTTTCCGTTTGCGTCCAGCGGCTTTAATGACGGCACCGGGTACTATTTTGCGAAGGACAACAACGGCGGATTGATCATAGTAGACACCTGGAAGCGCGGCAATGACCGCACCAATTCCAATATGGTCATCATGGGTGTTGCCGGTGTGGGTAAGTCCACCGCCGTCAAGCATATTGCCCTGGCCGAATACATGAAAGGCACCAAGCTGATTTTCATCGACCCCGAATCGGAATACCGGGACCTGTGCCTGAATTTGAATGGCGACTGGATTAACGCGGGAGGCGGTGCCAACGGCAAAATCAATCCTCTGCAAATCCGGCCAGCGCCGAGGGACAGCGAGGATGAGCCGGACGAAAAGGGCGGTAAGCTGTATCGGGACGAGGGCAACGGTATGTCGGACATGGCGCTCCACGTTAAGAATCTGGAGATCTTCTTCAATCTCTACCTGCCCAGCCTCACGGACATGCAGAAGGCCATCCTGAAACAGAGCGTCATCGAGCTTTACAACCGCTTCGGCATCTATTGGAACACGGATATCACCACTCTGTCCAACACACAGTTTCCCACCTTCAGCGATCTGCACAAGCTGATTTCCGAAAAAGCGGAGAAGGACAGCAACAATCCCGTCTATCGTGACCTGGCCTTGTTGCTCTATGATGTAGCCAACGGCAGCGACAGCTTTTTATGGAACGGCCACACCGCCGTTGAAACCCATTCCCGCTGCATTTGTTTGGACACCCATTCCTTGCAAAACACCAGCGAAAACATCAAAAGGACGCAATACTTTAACCTGTTGACCTGGTGCTGGGAGCAGATGTCCAAAGACAGGACCGAGCGTGTATTGCTCATTTGCGATGAAGCCTACCTGATGATCGACCCCCAGGTGCCGCAGAGCCTTGTGTTTTTGCGCAATGTGGAAAAACGGGCAAGAAAATATGAAGCAGGACTAATCATCATCTCCCACAGCGTCGTGGATTTTCTTTCCCCTGAAATCAAGATGTATGGGCAGGCCCTGCTGGACATCCCCTGTATCAAAATCATTATGGGTACGGACGGAAAGAATTTGCAGGAAACAAAGGAGCTTTACAATCTTACCGAAGCGGAGGAAGAATTGCTGGAAAGCAAGAAACGAGGCTACGCCTTATTTGTGATCGGTTCCAAGCGTCTGCACGTCAATTTTGAGATACCTGAATACAAGTTTGACTATATGGGTAAGGCTGGAGGAAGATAAAAAAAGAAGCAGGCTGTATCTCATGCAGCCTGCTTTTCTCACTTTGTCTTTAAGTCCTTAATAATAGCCAGAAGATGCTCCAATTGGCCATCGTTTAGCTTCTTTAACTCATCAATTAAGTCATTTAATTTTGTCGGAAAGCTTACTTCGTCATCAAAGAAATCCTTTGGAGGGACATTCAGATATTCGCAGATATAAAAAAATCCTGTCATGGACGGCAACGACTTTTTGTTCTCAATTTTATTGATATAGCTTTCGCTTTGACCTAAAGACAGGCTCATATCCCTTGCGGAAACCCCTTTTTGTGTGCGGAGCCTAGTTAATCTTTCGTAAAACAAATCCTCATACATTACAATTCACCACCTTGTATATATGATTATAGACAATACATCGGTTCATTATACGGAATTACAGCATATGTTTCTATTGACATAGAGAAATGTATTCCATATAATGTAAGAAAATATATGCCTTAATTCCTTATTATTATGAGAAAGGTGGTTGCATGAAATGACGTTGCTATTTAAAGAAGCCAATATAAGGCCTGCCTGCTGCTTTGCGGGACCCCGCCCTCAAAGCCTTCCCATTGGGTTTGACGAAGAAAACGCCGGTTGCCTGCGGTTGAAGCAGGTACTGAAGGAACAGGCGGTCTATTTGATTGAAGCTTTGGGAGTTACCAATTTCATCAGCGGTGTTGATTTAGGTGTAGGCCAGTTTGCCGCAGAAATCGTCCTTAACCTCAAAAGAGACTATCCTGAAATTACCCTGGAGTGCGTTATTCCCTGTGAGGATCAGGCGGCAAAATGGACGATAGCGCAGCGTGACAGGTACTTTTCTATTGTGGAACGATGCGATAAGGAAACCCTTTTGCAGCGTCATTACACTAAGGATTGCATCAAAAAGAAAAAGGAATATATGGTCAAGCAAAGTAATTATGTGCTTGCGGTATGGAACGGCAAGCCCGGCGGCGCGGGCAACATCCTTTCTTTTGCCCGCACCTTGGGAAAGACTGTGATTTTGATTGACCCCAATACCTTTGAAGTGCGAACTGATTCTAATAAACACTAGCGACACAGCCCAATGAACCGTAAAGGCGCTCCTACTGACAGGAGCGCCTTTTAAATGGAGGTGATTTGATTTTATGGCAATTGATCCAGCAACGGCAAAGCTTCTTGTACAGGCGGCCTTAAAGCTTGCATCTGATGAGGAAGCAAGAAAAAGGCTGCTGATTATTATTCTTACACCCTTGCTGTGTGTAGTTCTTATCCTGACGGCCTTCGTTTATATCCTTACTCACCCGCTGGAATTTTTGGGTGAGTTTTTCGATAGCCGGGCCATTACCGAGGTAGAGCGGCTGCAAAACGACTACGGGATGTACCAATACCTTGCGGCAACGAATTATGAAAGCGGCGTAACATCCTATGAGGGAGTGATCTTTACCGATGGAGCCACGCCGGTGGTGTACTACAACCAGAGAGATGAACGGTTCAGAGACAAGTCTTACGGGACAGACAACATCGGCGGGTATGGCTGCGGTCCCACCGCAATGGCTATGGTAGTATCCAGCCTGACGGGTAAAACGGTTGATCCTGTGGAAATGGCAGAATGGTCTTATGATAACGAGTATTGGGCTCCCGGCGGCGGTTCCTATCATTCCCTTATTCCGGGCGCAGCGAAGGCCTTCGGCTTACAGGTAGAAGGCTGCCAGGCAAAAGAACCGCAAAAAATCATTGATGCCCTGTCCTCCGGTAAGCTGGTGGTTGCCCTTATGAGCAAGGGGCATTTTACATCCAGCGGGCATTTCATCGTACTCAGGGGCGTGACCGCCGGGGGAAAAATCCTGGTGGCCGACCCGGCCAGCAAAAAACGAAGCGAACAGGCGTGGGATTTATCTATCATACTGAACGAAGCCCATAAAAGCGCCGGAGCGGGCGGCCCATTCTGGATTATATCACAATAAAAAGCCCTTTATTTTGAGTGAGCATTATAGAGCGGAGGTAGAACATGAATAACCGCAAAAAACTGATTGAACTGTTTATCTATGTACTGATTGTGGTGATCGGGATCATCCTGCTCCTTACTGCAAATCTCAAAGAGCGGGAAAACAAGCCCTATGACGGAGGTGTTAGCGTTGCTGCTGTATCTTTCAAGTAATGGGAAAAGCGGACTGACAGACTTTATGGAGGGGCAGGAGCTTGTGATAAAGAAGCTCATCGGCAGGTTTTCCTTGAAGCTTTTTGCCGCAAAGGACATGCGGAATTATATAGGCTGCAAGTATTTCCTTGTGGATGTTTCCTGTATAGAGGAACAGCTTGATGATTTCATCGTTGCCCTCCAATCCATGCAAATGATGCTCAATGTGAGAATCATCCCCATCCTGTCGGATATGGCAAATGCAGACGCCTATATCGGCAGGCTGGTGGATATCGGCGTAACAGATATTGTGACCGCCGACAGCATGGACGGTATTAGGGATGAGCTTGCCGAGTGTCTCTCGGAGGATGGTATGCAAAGGTATAAGCGGCCACCGGAAAACTTTAAGAAGGATACCGCCTTTGCAGAAGCCCCGAAGCCGAAAGAGATAGTCAAATACAAGTGGAACAGCCGAAATGTGAAGATTGCCATTGCCGGTACACAGCGGCGCAGCGGTGTTACCGTCACCGCCTTTAACCTGGCGGCCTGGCTCATTGCGCGGGGGGCTTCCGCCTGCTATGTGGAGACCAACACCAACCGGCATTTGAACTGGATCGTCAATATTTATGACGCGGAAAAAGACGGAGAAGCCTATCCTGTCGGCGGTATCGACTGCTATTTTACCAATGAGCTGGATAAGGACTACAACTTTATCATCTACGACTGCGGGGAAATCAAAGAACCACCCACGATATTCAGGGAGGCGGACATCCGTCTGCTCTGCGGAAGCATACTGCCCCATGAGGCAAAAGAATACCTGCAAGTGTTAAATCCTTGCAAGGATATGGAGATCCATAAATTAGGTTTGTGTGTGCCGAAGCCTTTGCAGGAATTTTGCAGAGAATCGTTAAACAAGGATATTCTGATAGCAGAATCCTCCCATGACCTGTTTGAAAACAATATTAACGGACATATCTATCTGCCGATGGTGGAGCGGTATACTGAATGGCACCAAGTTACTGCTCATCCCCCCGCTGTTCGAGCATAAAGGGTTCACGATTTCGGGATCTACAGGAATAGGAACCACCGCTGCGCACAGACTAAGGAGGGGTGAAATGGGATACTTTTCATCACTTTATGCATCAGAGCTTCCACATCGAGCTGTTGCTGTTTATATGTACTTGCATGATCGGGCTGACAAGGACGGTAAGTGTTATCCGGCGATTGGTACCATCGCCAAGGAACTGAAGCTGTCACGAAGCACCGTAAAAAGAGCCATCGTAGACCTTGAAAAGACGGGAAATCTTCGCAAGGAAAATAGATGGCGGGAAAACGGCGGCAAAAGCAGTAACGTGTATTTTGTGTAAGCTCTGAAAATACTTACTTTTAGTAGCATCTCGGAAAGGCA
Source organism: Desulfosporosinus sp. I2 (assembly GCF_000960765.1). GTDB lineage: Bacteria > Bacillota > Desulfitobacteriia > Desulfitobacteriales > Desulfitobacteriaceae > Desulfosporosinus. Next base: position 22,834 of record NZ_JYNH01000033.1, read on the forward strand.
ATAACTGACTCTGGGTATTATGGAAGCACCATCCAATTAGCGTTCTTTGACAACTTCACATAGCTAAGATAAGCAAAAGAAGAAGCTCCCCTTTCTCAAAAAGGCAATAGGAAAGAAGCCGGTGTTCCAAGTCGATTTTTAAACCCGGCGAGGCACAGGGGGTATTCATTTAAGCCTGATGTTAAGCTGCTTTTGAAATGTTCAGGAGGCCTATGTCAGAAAGAATAGAAGACTTCAGTATCGCAACTTGCGCATCCAAGTGCTGATTGACTGCCGCCAAAGTTGCTTGCCAAAACCACCGCTTTTTACTTCGACATCGGGCATTCTCAATTTAATTCTCTTGAAAGTACGCTCAACAGTAGTTCTTCGGGCATAAATGCCCTTCCACGCCTTGGAGTCGCGGGGAGTTGGAGTAAAAAGACGCAAATCCCAGTTGGGTTTGGTGTAGACGACACGACCATAGCTGCTTGGAGAACATTCCTGTTGTTTAGGACATTGACTCTTGTCCTTGTAATGAGGGCAACGCCACTTAATCCGATATCCATTATTGTTAAATCCCCAATTGCGCATAGGTAGGTTGGCCATACAGATAGGAACCCCAAAGGCATTGACAGTAAGCGGACCGGAATAGATTGAATGGCCTTTGTTACGGCCATTAAGGTCGATGAAAGGTTCCGTCTGATTGGCCCATAGCAAGCGATAAATATCATAGACATCGTGGGCCGAATCTAAAAGAGCTTTACTAAATTTAAATTCGGGATAGAGATTAAGGAGTTCAACCCAAGAGAAGACAAAGGTGACATTATCATGCCGAGAACCCTGTACTAAACGTAGAAACATCGGAAGGTCATTTGGACTATCTGCCGAAGTAATAGAGTATAGGGTGTGTCCATAAAACCATTGTTCATGATAACTATCCCAACCCCAGTTTGCAGCGGGGTCGGTAAAGGAGCGCTTACACTTGCAGCGGTAAATGCCTTGGGTGTGGCATTTGCAGAGCCTTTTGCCGTAGGGACTGGCACCGGTTAGGAGTGGAGATCCGTCACCGGAAACTGCCAAGTTATCAGGATTACCGAGCAGACCAAGCTTGGACGATGGTATAACGGCACACTCTTTTAATATTCTCTGCAAAATGCGCTCAGGTCTTTTTTCAATAAGCCGACCTTGCAATGCCTTATCGACAAGTTTTTTGACGATACCAGGGTGTTTGGGTTTCAATTTATCACCAGACTTGGGGCGTTTTCGGCCTTTGGATTTGGGTGTTTTGATCTCTTTTTGTGGAGCATCAGCCAGCCACAACCGAGCAAGTAAATCGTAGAAGGTACCGACTCCAGGCGTTTGCCGCTCGAAACCGCAGATAGCAGATAGGACCGGAGAGGCTCTTAATAGATTAACAAACTTAGTAGGATCTTGGGTTTTGCAGTGAACCATGACGACTAAGGCTCTAAAGAGCTCGGGTTGGTTTTGGGCAGGGCGTCCGATAGAGGAATACAGAGGAACAATAACTTCTTTCAAAGGATCGAGGTTTAACACATAAACCTTTTCAACAATAGAGCCATAATAACGAATTTGGGCTTCATGCTCCGGCATTAAAGAGATAAGTTTAGATTTCAGCCAAGTCTGATACTCACCATGTTTACGCCAATTGCCTAACAAAAAATCGCCTCCGTTAATCAACTAGAGAAAAAATCTCTAATCAATTGTGAGGCGAACATTTGTTTGTCAAGTCCTATTTCTGGAAATTACCCACTTTATCGTAAGTTTTTTTGTAATCCGTAATATTGCTTGTTTTAGCTATGTGAAGTTGGGAGAGGTAAGTGGGGGTGAACCAAATATATCCATCCTAGGACCCTTTGGTGGGACTGGGCTGAGAGTTTCCGAGAATCTACTTTTAAACCAAGGGGGTGGTCTGCTTAATTGATGAACTATAGTACAGTTCACAGTGAGCTATGCAGTGAACTACCCACTCCCACTCTAAGAAATAACCTAACATCAGAAAAGAAACAAATAGTCATATTAATAAGTCATATGACAACACATTTTGCAGAATATCGTCTACATCCTGATTATTTAACCTACTTTTTAATAAAGGTTTTTAGCGGTGTACTAAATTCCGCCCAGATACTTTCAATACATGTCCACTTAAATACACTCATCCTTTAATTCATGTTGTCCTCGACTGCATTTGATAATTGACTCCACATGTGCCTTCCTATCCAACTCTCCCACACCAATAAACAACAATATTTTACGCAAGTGATACAGGCTGTCAATTACTTTTATCAATAAATAATTCCAGTGCTAAAAGTGGATATTATACTCGTGGCGCTGCGTACTCTTAATTTCCTGTACCATGTGTAGGCTTTAGGGCTGAGTTTATAGCTTCAATTGCTACACATATAGTTGTGTTTGGATATTAATATATATTATAATATTATTAATTGGTAGCTTCATGGGAAGATTATAATAAAAAATAGGATTTGAGGCGTTAATATGGAAGAACAGATCGTATCCATGAAGAGTGATTTCTTTAAGGCCTTAGCGCACCCTACCCGGGTACGTATCCTCGAACGACTGGCGAAGAACGACGAGGAAGTATGCGTTTGTGAGCTAATCGAGGATTTGGGAGTTGAACAGTCGAATTTATCTCAACACTTAAGTATTTTACGCAAACAACAGATTATTACATCGACTAAAGTGGGCTTAAAAGTCATGTACCGTATCAAATATCCTGAAGTATTAACCATTCTGGAGAAGGTCCAGAAGATTCTTGCCCAACAATTTCAAGAAGGGGAAGCTTTGATGAGGCATCTTGCCGACCGCTAGAAAGGTAGAAATGTCATTTTGATACAACGAATTAAGAACTAGGGGGCATTTTCAATCAGAAGACGATACTCGTCACGTTTGATGTACGGTTAAGCAATACTGCAGGACGTAGCGACGAGTGGTTTCCCCTCAAGCCTGGGACAGACGGGGCGGTCGCCTTAGCGATGACCAAAGCGATCATGGATGCCGGGGAATACGATGCGGACTTTATCAATACTTGGACGACGAGCAGTGTGGATCAACTCAAAACCCATCTGGAGCCCTACACACCGGAGTGGGCTGAGAAAATTAGTGGAGTAGCTGTTCGTCTTTTATCAGGTTATTTCGTCGATAAAACAGGTAAGCCTTGGAGTATGGCCATTATAGGATATGGGATGCTCATCGCAGTACAGCTCTTGGCCATAGCTGATCATTGGCATCTTGCAGTGGTGTTTGTGTTTCTGGAGCGGACCGGTAAAGCCTTGAGAAGCTCAGCTAAGGATGTCATGTTATCCCATGCTACGAAGCAAATGGGAACAGGTATGGGTTTTGGGATTCATGAAGCCATTGATCCGATTGGGGGGATCATTGGGCCAATATTGTTTACAGTGGCTTTGGTCATAAATAATGATTACAAGATGGGGTATACCCTCATGTGGATTCCTGCCTTGTTAACTGTAGTGGTGCTTTTAACTGCCCTATGGAAAGTCACCGAGCCGGCCTTGTTAGAGGATTGCGCGGAAACTCAAAAAGACAAACCTTTCAGGGATGAGCAAGCTCCCCAGAATAATTGGGGTCTGTAGTTTATTTATCTTCTTTTGTGTTCTGGGATTCGCTAACTTTACCTCTTATATAAGCAATGATTAATATAAATGGGAGGGTAAGGGCTTGGGCTCTTGAACCGCGCATTGAGGCAATGGATTTATTATTCACTCTGAATATGGAACATTATTTAAAACAAGAGGGGGAATTTGCTGTGAAAATTGCAATAATATCCGATATTCACGCCAATGTCATTGCTCTAAAGGCTGTACTAAAAGATATTGAAGAACAACAAGTTGACAGGATTTATTGTGTAGGCGATTTAGTAGGCTATGCTCCGTTCCCCAATGAAGTGATAGATTTAATCCAAGAAAAGAACATTCCAACAGTCATGGGTAACTATGACGATGGAATTGGTTATCAGCGATTTATTTGCGGCTGTGACTATAAGGATGCTGAAGCTGAGGCTTTAGGACATGAATCTATAGCGTGGACCAAGAAGCACATTGCTGAGGACAATAAAGAGTTTTTGAGAAATCTCCCCAAAGAAATCCGAGTTACTATCGCAGGTAAGCGATTGCTTTTAGTCCATGGCAGCCCAAAACGGTTAAATGAATACGTTACGGAAGAGATTTCTGAGGATTATGCCAGCGAGCTTATTGCTCTTGCTGACACAGACATTCTCATCTGTGGTCATACCCATCTTCCTTTTACCATGGTCTTGAAAGACAAATTGCTCATTAACGTAGGCAGCGTTGGAAAACCAAAGCATGGGGACCCTCAAGCGATCTATGCACTTATCTCGTTTGCAAGAGACGTAACAGTTGATTTTCGAAAAGTACCTTATGATTATGAGGCAACGGCTACGGCAATTGAGGCCTCTGAGTTACCGAATGAGTTTGCCGAAATAATTCGGACGGGGAAATATTAAAGGTCAATGTAGGAATGACAGGAGACCGTTGGGTACATGTCTAAAATCATTGGGAGAATAGAAATTAACGTTGGATAGAATTGAATGTTAAGAAGTAGAGACCACTCGAATTCGAGTGGTCTCTACTATGACATGGCTAGTCGGATCTGATTTATTTGTTTCTCATGGCAGCATAGAATTTTTTCAAGTTATCGGGCATGGAATACTCCGGCTCTTTCTGTACATCGTCACTTTCACCATAGACTTCTTTTAGTAATGCTTCAATAATCATTGCTTTAGGTGGTATCGTGTATTCGTTTCCTTGATAGACCCACACCCGGCAGTCAACTTCATCCCCGCACAAATCACCACAAGACTCGCACAAACTTTCTTTAACGTCCATTTGAATGTCCCGTCCGTTTACACGGATCGTAGGGGAACTGATAAACTTGTATTGCTTGGCAAGTTCTTCACTAACAACGTTGATTTTGTTGACCAAAACTTCAACACCTGTTGCTTCAAGGACCTTTGAAACTTCGGATAAAGCTTCATCAAGGCTTGTATCCGCTCCCTGACAGCGTGTGCAAACGCTAACATCAAGAAACAAAAAGTCGATGACAATTCGCTTTTTCGCCATTTGGATAGGCTTCGGAACATCACAGCAACCCGGTCCGCAGGAACAGCCATCCAGCGTAACGGTTTGGGTATTCAGGGTCGTATCACCACAATCTGAACAACAGGAACAGTCTACAGAAACATGGTTGTTATCTACCACTTAAAACAACTCCTTATAGTTATTTGTCTTTCGACTTTACCTATAAAGACGCAGCACAGGAAGAAAAGACGCATTATTTACGTCTTTTTTCAACAAAATTTACAATCACTACATTTATGTTGGTAATCTATGATATTGCCCCGACGGTCAAATTCTAGGTGGCAGCATCCTAAGAGCATTTCTTTCAACTTTAGCCGTGCCCTTTGAACCCGGGATTTTGCTCCTGATACCGATAAACCCATTCTTTCGCTCAGTTCCTTCTGGGTCAGATTCTGAAACTCGGTTAATAGGATCGCTTGTTTGTATTTTTCAGGTAAATGATTGATCATGGGTATTAGACATTGGGCGATTTCATCATTGGCAGTCAACTTATCCTCACTATCACTGATAATATCCTCAGGAAATTCTGCGATATCAGATTCAGATTTTCGCGCTCTATAGAAATCAGCTATGACATGCCTTGTTATACTGTATACCCAGGCATGAATTTTGTCAGCTTCTTTTAAAGTACTAATGTTGTAATGGATTTTGAAAAACACATTTTGCAGAATATCATCGACATCTTGATCATTATTAACCCGCTTTTTAATAAAGCTCTTTAAAGGTGTACTAAATTCCGCCCAGATACTCTCAATACATATGTCCACTTAAATACCACTCATCCTTTAATTTATGTTCTCCTTGGCTGGATTTGATAATTGATTTCATACAATATTCTACGCAAGTTAGACAGCCTGTGCAATTACTTTTTTCAACAACGACTTCCAATTTACTAAATAATAATATACGATTATTATAATAAGGTTCTGTGAAGCGTCAAAAGGAGGCTTGCAATGTTATATGGAAAGCTGAAAGAGTATAGGGCTTTGATCACATTCCCATCGTTAACGGAAGCTTTAGGCGCAGAGAAGGTCTTAAACCGTTATAATTGTCCTTTTGCCAGTATTCCTACGCCGCGTAGTTTGCGATCCGGCTGCAATACGTCTTTGTGTTTTCCGCTGGACCGAAAGTCGCTTGTTGATGATCTTATCGATGACGGGGTGGTGCTTACGGGGATGTATGAAGCACGTGAGGATGGATTTTTTTCATTAGTATGGTAATCATTCGTCTAACGCTGTACACTTCAACAGCTTGTGTGGATTAACGGATGGTAATTGGGACCGCAGTTAGACTCCTGAAAGGAGCAGTTTTATGATTTATTTAGATAATGCAGCAACGACTTGGCCGAAACCTCAACAAGTTGTGATGGCTATTGAAGAGGCTCTTGTTCACAAAGGAGGAAATGCCGGTCGGGGAGGGCACGGCGCTGCAATGCAGATGGCACGACTCATTTATCAGGCGAGGGAAGACTTGTGTAGTTTATTCGGCACTAATGATCCGACTCGGGTTATCTTTACCCAGAATGCCACTCATGCTTTGAATCAAGCATTATTTGGACTTTTGCAGCAGGGAGACCATGTCATCACGTCCTCCATCGAGCATAATGCCGTGGCTCGACCGCTTTGGGCTCTTAAACAGAGGGGGGTGGAGGTTAGCGAAGTCCCGGGAGTACCGGGGAAAGAGTTCGATTTGGAAGCTTACTGCAAGGCTTTTCGACCGAATACTAAGTTAGTGGTGACGTTACATGCCTCGAATGTAACGGGTACATTGTTACCTGTTCAAGAAATAGGGCAAATTGCTCATGAGTATGGCGCTTATTATTTGCTAGATGCTGCGCAAACGGCAGGAGTTTTCCCTATCGATATGGGACGTCTTGCTGTGGATTTGCTAGCCTTTCCGGGACATAAAGGCCTTTTGGGGCCTCAGGGAACGGGGGGACTCATTGTAAAGCCAGCAATCCGCCTAGAACCTTTGATTTACGGTGGCACGGGGAGTCTCTCTGAAGAGGACCGCCAGCCAAGTTTTCTGCCGGATGCCTTGGAAAGTGGCACCTTGAATGGTGCAGGCATCGCTGGATTGGGTGCGGGAGTGCGCTACCTCCTTAAAGAGGGAGTCGATAAAATCAGGGCTAGAGAGCAGGCGTTGTGCCGGAATTTATGGAACGGTTTAAGAGAGATTCCGGGGGTTACTCTTTATGGAAGTGACATGGTGGAGCAGCAGTCACCCATTGTAGCCTTTAATATCGGGGAACTCGATTCTGTTGCAGCGGGCTTTATATTAGAAGAGAAGGCAGGAGTCATCGCCCGGGCAGGGTTACATTGCGCTGCCCATGCCCACAGGATGCTGGGAACGTTGGACCAGGGTGTCGTTCGCTTTAGCCCTTCCCATTTAACGAGTGAGGAAGAGATTAAAGCGACACTACTGGCGGTAAAGAGGGTAGCTGAGGAGTTGGGCTAGTCTGTTCGGCAGCTGTGAGTTATTGATTGAGGCATTTGTACTAAAGGGTACAGATGCCTCTACTACTTTTCCTGCTTGATGATCTGATTTTTAAGGAAAGAGAAAAACTATAGGCAAAAAAGATTAAAAAATATAGTGCATAGACTTTAGAATAGTAGTATAATATTAGTATATGATAATTACATAATATAGAGAGGTGTTTTGATGGTCAATAACGAGGGGCAATCAAGTGACATCTGTGTTCTTGGTGGTGGTCCTGCGGGATATGTAGCCGCTATACGGGCCGCTCAATTAGGCGCAAAAGTGTCATTAATTGAGCATAGAGAGGTTGGAGGCACTTGCCTTAACAGAGGATGTATTCCCACAAAAGCATTGCTAAAAACATCGGAAGTTCTAAATCTGCTAAGCAAATCCAAGGAATTCGGCATAGCAGCAACCGTTTCATCCATTGATGCGAGGGTTCTCCAGTCTAGAAAGGATAGAGTTGTCAAAAGCCTCAGGATGGGTGTGGAGCATCTGCTTTCAAAGAATGGTATTGACGTCCTGAAAGGAAAGGGGCGGATTGAATCATCGAAAAGGGTGATCGTTAATACCGAAGATGGAGAAGTTGCAGTGAATTGTAACCGTTTAATTATTACCACGGGTTCGGAGCCCTTAATCCCTAACATACAAGGCATTAAGTTAGCAGGAGTTCTAACGAGCGATGAGGCTCTTGAACTAACCGAGATTCCCGAAAGTATTACCATTATAGGCGCTGGGGCCATTGGGATGGAATTCGCCACACTGTATCATTCCCTTGGTTCAAAGGTTACTGTGATCGAAGTGAAGGATACGATCATTCCTAATGAGGACAAGGAAATAACGGCGGAGCTCTTAAAGATCATGAAGAGGCAAGGGATTAAATTTCAGCTTGGTTCAAAGGTCAAAGGAATTAGTGAATCTCCAAACGGGTTTGAGACCCGTGTTTATGTTGATGGAAAAGAAGTGTCTCTGATTACAGAAAAGATCCTCGTGGCCGTGGGAAGAAAACTTGGTGGGGTATCGCCCGACATCAGTGCTCTTGGCGTAGAGGTAACAAAAGGTTCCATCGTTGTCAATGAACGTATGGAAACCAATGTTCCTGGGGTTTATGCTGCGGGAGATGTGATTGGCGGAAGTCTGCTGGCCCATCTCGCCTTTGCAGAAGGTCGGGTGGCTGCCGAAAATGCCTTGGGCATCAAGAGTAGGCTGAACTACACTGCTGTGCCTTCCTGTGTTTACACCAATCCCGAAGTGGCTGCTGTTGGCTTGAGTGAAGATCAAGCGAAGGAAAAGGGCATTGCGGTCAAAGTGGGGCGCTTTGATTTTAGAAATAACGGCAGGGCCTTATGCCATGGCGAGAGGGAAGGTTTTGTTAAGGTCATAACAGAGGAGGGCACAGGCGTTATTTTAGGAGCACGAATTCTGGGACCCCATGCCTCAGAATTGATAACCGAGATTACCTTGGCAGTGAGTCTAGGGGTCAAAGCAGAGGTGCTTGCCGATATGATCCATCCCCATCCAGCTTTAGCCGAAGCCGTGATGGAAGCGTGCGGTGATGCCATTGGCAGGGCGATTCATAAATAGCGCATCCAGAAAAGCATGATCTATGAGGCGGATGGACCTAGCTTACTTAATTTTAAAATTGGAGGAGTTAAAAATGTCTGAAAAACAGTTGCCAGGTTTTATCATGTGTGTTTGTACAGGGAAATGTCCAGGTTTTCAAAGTATGGATATTTGGGATTTCATCAACCAGGTCAGAGTTGAGCTTCCGGTGGAATACGGATTTATTCACCCCCAGTTATGCGAAGAAGACGGAGACCGATTCTTGGCAGATTATTTAAAAGCACACCGGAAGGTTATTATTGGCGCGTGTGCCCCGAATATGCAGAGGAAAATGTTCAAGCAGGCATTTAAAGATGCAGGACTGGATCTGGAAAAGGATGCCTATATGCTGGATATTCGGGATATGACCAATGAAGCAGCTTTCCAAAAGGTCGAAGAATTAGTAGAGAAAATCGAAGCGGAGGGATAAGCATGAGTGAAGAAACATTTATGGGGGTTCCCAGAAATACGATCGATTGGAGCCCAATTATTGATTTTAATAAATGTAACTACTGTATGGAATGCGTAAAATTTTGCCCGCACCAGGTGTTTGAAGTCAGGGAAAATGAGGACAAAAAGTTCATTGTGAAAAATCCGGACAACTGCGTCGTCTTCTGCCGAGCGTGTGGAAAAACCTGTGGTTTGGATGCCATAACCTTCCCGGATAAGGGAGCAACCACTAAGAAGATCAAAGAAACTCGAAAGGGGATGGCGGGCAATGAGTAAAAGCTTTGCCGTTCTTCCCTGTAATGGGCTGGACAAAGGCGCAGGCTGTATCTCAAGGGAAATAGCTTTACATCTTATAGAGAAATCTGACAGTGAAATGATCTGTCCTGTTTTATACAGAGTAGCGGATGCCAGATATACAAAAATTGCCCAAGAAAAGCCGCTCCTGGTGATTGACGGCTGTCAGACACGATGCGCCAGTAAGCTTGCCTCGGAAAAGGGTTTAAAAGTTACCGCCAAACTAACGGTAACAGAAGAAGCAAAAAATAGGGGGGTTGATCTGGGGGACTCCTTAAGGCTCGGGCAAAATGAAGTAAAACTGGCTGAGATGGTTGCTGATGAACTCCTTCTGGAGAAGGAACCAGAAAAAGCGTCAGAAAGTGAAACGGCGTCAGACAGCGAAATAGTCTACCCTGAAACCTATGATTATGAGGTTTACAAAAAGGACAAATTCATTTTTCGAGTGCCCAAAGAAGGCTTCTTATTTAATGAAAACGATAGTTGGGCGTATATATCCGGCAACAAAGCAAGGGTTGGTGTGACGGATTATGTACAGCAGAGTTTATCCGATATCATGTTTTTTACCCCACCGGTCGTCGGAAGCGAGGTGGAGCAGTTTGGTGAGCTAGGCGCGATCGAATCGGGTAAAGCTGTCTTCGAAGTGGTCTCCCCCGTGTCGGGCAGGATTACAGCGGTTAATGAAGAACTTTCGGTTGCACCGGAACTCATCAACCAGAATCCTTATGAAAAAGGCTGGATTGTTGAAGTAGAATTGACGGATTTGGAAAGTGATAAGGAACTTCTGCTTGAGTTTGAAGGATATTTCAAGATTTTAAAGAGGAAGGTAGATGATTTTCATGTCTGATCGGATTAAAGTAATCCCATGCAGCGGGATGGGCAAGGTATACGGCCTTGTGGCGAGGGAAAGTGCGTTGAAGGTTGTTCAGGAGCTATGCCCTCAGGAATCCAGCACGGTATGTCTAGCTTACATTGTTACAGGGGATCAGGAAGCTAAGGAATTAATCGAGGGAGTCAAATGTATTACTCTCGATGGTTGTCCTTCCATGTGTGCGGAAAAAAATGCTGAGTTGGCAGGTGGATTAGTCACGGAAAAGGTGAGAGTTATCGACTCGTTCCGGAAACACAAAGGAGCAAAGCCGGGTACAGCCACGGAACTCACCGAAGAAGGCTGGCTTATTGTGGATGAAATAGCGGGCGAGATTGCCGAAAAGGTTAAACTATTAAGGAAGGAGGGCTAAAAATGTCCATAAATATGGTTAAAATCGGCGTTGTATCTTGCAGTGGCGAGGACTGTCTGGGAGGGACGATCTCTAGACTGGTAACTAGAAAAATGCTCGAAATCCGTTCGGATGCGACAGTGACGATATGTCTGCCACTCTTTTTAGCAGGGGGAGTAGAAGAACGGGGATTTGCTGAAAAGTTTCCGACGATATCCGTGGATGGTTGTTCAAAAGCTTGCGCTAAAAGAGCTACTGAGAAATATAGTGGTAAGGTGAGTGCCGCAATCGATGTTTCGGATTTTATAGGAAAGGAAGTTGCCGAAGCAGGAGCCTTATCTAGTAGAAATTTAACAGATGAACACAAGGCAATGGTTGAAAAGGTAGTCGGCGAGATAACGACTAGGTTTGATGAAGTATTGCGAGCTGCTCAAAGAGATCAAGTAGCTAAAGTAGCTAAAGGACTAGCTATGGTTGGTAATGGACCCTCTGGGGGATGTGGATGCGGCTGTGGGCCGAAGTAAGGTGAATTTGAAGTGATGTTAAAAAATAGTTATCTTTTTGAATCAAAACGAGGTGGAGAAAGATATGCGCGAAAATGACAACAGCGACTTGTGTTTTGTCACCTGTCCTGGCGGCTCTAATGTATCTTTGCTGGCCTATAAAGCTGCAAGCAAACTGGAGAAGGATAACTATGGTAAATTTGTGCGGCTGGCTGGAGAACATGCCAAAGAGAAAGATCAAATGAGGTTGGCTGATGCGGTAAAGTATGCAAAGCAATGGGTTTTGATCGAGGGATGTAGCAAAGGATGTGGAAAAAAGATTCTCGACTGTGCAGGGATTGAGGCGGATAAACATTTTTTAGTGACCAGTCTCGGCATTGAACGGGAAAACAAAATTGACCATACGCAAGAAGAGTTAGAACAAGTTCTAACTGCAGTCAAAGGCATGCTTAAGTAGAATGGTTTAATTGAAAAGAAAAAACTCAATTAATTAAAAAGGAGAGGTTAATATGACCATGAATTGGTATCCGGTTATTAATTATGATAATTGTATTGAATGTGGATCCTGTATCAATAAATGTTCACACGGTGTTTACGAAAAAGACAGCGCAAAACCTATTGTCATTTATCCAGAGGGATGCATTGATCGCTGTACAGGGTGTCAAGCTTTATGCCCGGCAGAAGCGATCCAGTATTATGGAGATACGGGTGGTACTAAGACAACATGTAGCTGCGGAAGTTGCTGATAAAAACGAACAAGAATTTTTTAGGGATTGAGGGTGAAGGAAGCATGAACAAAAATAAGATCATCATGTTGCTCGGATTAGCGGGTTTTATCGTTATGGCAGATAACTGGGTAGTGTCTCCCATACTGCCGGCTATATCGCAGAATTTAGAAATTGACATTTCAAGGGCGGGACTCTTAATCACGGCCTACATGCTTCCCTTTGGTATTTTTCAGATCATCTTTGGCCCCTTGGCAGATCGATATGGAAAAAAGCAGGTAATCACCTTAGCGATGATTATGTTTACGGTAGCGACTGGGCTTTGTGCGCTAGGCTCAAGTTTAACCAGCTTGTCAATATACAGGGCCTTAACAGGAGTGTTTGCTGCATCGGTGATGCCAATTTCCCTCGCTTTGATAGGGGATATGTTCCCTGTCCAGGAAAGACAGGGTGCAATAGGAACATTTATGGGCATATCGTTTCTTGGACAAGGACTCAGCATGGCCATTGGAGGTACAATCGCTTACTTCCTTAATTGGAGAGGAGTCTTCGGCGCCTATGCGATACTAGCCATAATTCCAACATTACTGCTGTTAATAAATTACAAGTCGCTCCCCTCAGAAAAGCACCCTGACAGCAAGATTTTTGCGCCGTATGCAAAGCTGCTCGGAACTAGCAGAAGTTTGTATACTTATATCATCGTTTTACTGGAGGGTATTTTCATCATCGGAAGCTTTTCTTATGCAGGGGTTTACATTGCCAAAACGTATGGATTCAACTATTTATATATTGGTTTAATTATGACGGCCTTCGGAATCATGTCAGTTATTGGCGGGAGAATGAGCGGTAAGCTAGCGGCTAAAATGGGTGCGCGCAAAGTATTGAGCTTAGGACTGGTGTCAGCCGCAGTTGCTGATATAATTCTCTATCAATATGGTAACATATTGGGAATGTTGATCCTGGGTATTGCTTTATTAGGACTTGGTTTCATCTTTACTCATTCCACGCTCCTCACAAGAGCTACGGAGTTTGCCCAGAAGGCCAG
>NZ_JYNH01000034.1 GCF_000960765.1 Desulfosporosinus sp. I2
AAATAAATAAGAGGAGCATAAGCTCCTCTTCAATTATCCCTTATAATTTGAAAGTGTAGTATTGGCTGTTTGTAATGCTCCATCAACGGCATTGAGTGTGTTTTGAATTTGTTGTTTATTTTCTGGTTTTTCTACTGTAGTAAGCGCACTGTTTAAACAATTTTTGGCATTTTGAAGATGATTAGTCACATCTTGAACATGTTGTTTTGCATTTTTTGTCATTAAGATTTATACCTCCCAAGTTTTATATTAAAGACAAGCATAGCATTTGTTATTGTGCATTAAAAAATACTAAATTTTTATTAAATTTAACACGTTGATATTTGTACAGTATTCCTTGCCCTTTTACTTGTTGTTGCTGCGGTGTTCGGAATGAAGACCTCTAACAAACCTTGTTTGCAAGTTTGTTAGAGGTCTTTCTTATTATAACGAATTGAAGGGGGTTAAATTATTGTCATGTAATCATGGTCTTACCTACCAAATAATAAGATTAAAACAGCAACAAGCCGCATAAAGCTGAATACAACAGCAATATATAGCAAAAAATACTTAACAAAACCGTAAATTAATGATATCCTATTGATATATCGTAACAAAAGGAGGTATAGAGATGTTTGCAGAGGAACGTCGTGAGCAAATACTTTCCAAAGTTAAATCATTGGGAAGGGTATTTGCAAAAGAACTTTCTGAAGAATTTAAGGTTTCTATTGATACTATTCGTAGAGATCTTACATTGATGGAAGAAGACGGTCTTTTAAAAAGAACTCATGGAGGGGCCGTGCCTTTGTCAAAGGTTAGAAGATTTCCGATGGATGATCGGATTAGATTTAGTGAGGGAACAGAGCATCAAAACGCAGTTGCTAAGCTTGCTGCATCATTCATTGAGCAGGGTGATACTTTATTTATAGGTGGGGCCAGTATTCACTATATTTTGTTGAAGTTTTTACCAGATGATCGGGATTATACCGTAATTACAAATTCACTCATAATTGCTGAAAGACTTAAACACCACAGTAATATTGAAACCTATATCGTATGCGGAAAAGTTAAAAGTGAAGAAGGAATTGTTGATCCTTTGGCGACTGAATTTATAAGAACGTTACGAATAGATACAGCTTTTTTGACCGGTGGGGGAATTTCTGCAAAACATGGACTGAGCAGCTCAACTCCGGAAGGAGCTATTTTCCAAAGGGCTGTTGCGGGAGTCTCTCGTCGCAAAATATGCCTTGCGAATTTTGATAAGGTGGGCACAGAATTCTTTGTAAAAACAATTGATTTAAATGAATTGGATGTTCTTATTACGGATTGGGAAGCACCAGATGAAGAAATTACGAAAATACTACAAATGGGCGTTAAAGTATTAATAGCCAAAGAGAGCACTGAAAGAAGGTTAGATGAATTTTGAAAGTAAGTTTTTATACGTCGCAAAGAGAGTTTAATGAGAAAAAGGACGAATTTAATCGTGCGATTCAGTCTGTCCTCGAGAAGGGGAATTTTATTCTTGGCGAACAAGTCGCTCAACTTGAGAACGATATCCAACAATATACGCAAGCGAAATATGCCATTGGAGTAGCCTCTGGAACGGATGCGCTCATCATCGCAGCAGATATTCTTGGTTTCAAGGACGGAAAAGAGGTTATTACTTCTCCATTTACATTCCTCGCCTCTGCATCATGCATCACAAAGCATAGAGGGCGTCCGGTTTTTGTGGATATCGATGAAGAGACTTTTGCAATGGATGTAAATAAGATTGAAGAAAAGGTCAATCAAAAGACGATAGGGATCCTTCCTATACACTTGTTTGATCAAATGGCGGATATGGATAGGATAATGGATATCGCAGGTAATCATCAACTAAAGGTGCTTGAAGATGCTGCTGAAGCCTTTGGTATGAGATGGAAGGGAAATGGCAGACACTATAAACATTCTGGAACGATCGGTGACTTTGGCGTGTTTTCTTTTTTTCCAACCAAAACCCTTGGGGGCTATGGTGATGGTGGAATGATTATTACTAATAACGAAGAACTTGCGCAACAAGCGAAGTATTATCGGGTACATGGTGCTTCAAAGAAATACCATTATGAATATGTCGGTTATAATTCGCGCTTGGATACACTCCAGGCTGCAATATTACTGGTCAAATTGAAGTATATTGATGATGCAATAAGAAAGAGAGAAGAGATTGCAAAGCAATATATTGAAACATTAAGCGATTGTAAAAATATAAGGTTCCCTAAAATTAAAGGAGAACAGAAGCCAGTTTACTATGTGTTTAACCTATTGGCAGAAAATAGGGATGAATTGGCAGAATACTTGGCAAAAAATGAAATCGGGTATAGTATTTATTATCCCCGCCCGCTTCATTTACAGGCGTGTTTTGGGGATCTAGGGTATAAAAAAGGTGATTTTCCAATCGCGGAGAGGGTATCGAATAAGATAATTGCGCTTCCGATCTATCCTGAAATAACGACGGATGAAGTTGAGTTTATATGTGAAAAGATTAAATTATTTTATAAAAACTAAAATCAGATCCGGGACATTTGGCCTTTATAAAAGTAAGGAAAGGAACTTAAGGATGGCTATTAGAAAAATATCTTTTTCACCACCTGATATAACTGAGGAAGAAATTTATGCGGTTTCAGAAGTATTAAGGTCCGGATGGATTACAACGGGTCCAAATTCAACTTTATTTGAGCAAGAACTAGCAAATTACTGTGGTACTCATCAAGCGGTTACTTTAAATAGTGCAACAGCAGGGTTAGAGCTCATTTTAAAGGTTTTGGGTATAGGCAGGAATGATGAAGTGATAACGACACCTTACACCTATGCTGCTACATCAAACGTACTTTTACATAGAGAAATAATGCCAAAGTTCGTAGATGTTAAGAAAGATAGTTTCTTAATTGATGAACAAAAGATTTATGAGGCGATCACGCCGAAAACTAAAGCGATTATGACAGTTGACATTGCGGGTGTGCCCGTTAACTACGATTCGATAAGGAAAGTCGTGAAGGCGAAAAACCGTGAAGATATTACTCTGATTTCTGACTCCGCACACTCTTTTGGAGCGAAGTATAAAGGCCAGAAGGTTGGAGGGCAGATGGACTTCCATGTTTTCTCGTTTCATGCCATAAAGAACCTGACTACGGCAGAAGGTGGAGCAATTACTTATAACCACAACAGCTTTCACGGCAAAGAAGACTTATATAGGGTATTTAAATACACTTCATTACATGGCCAGAATAAAGACGCTTTTTCAAAGATGCAAGCAGGTGCTTGGAAATATGATATTTTAACCGATGGATTTAAATGTAATATGACCGATATTATGGCAGCAATAGGCCGTGTTCAACTTCGAAGGTATGATGAAATGTTAAGAAAAAGAGCGGAACTCCATAAAGTTTATAATAATATACTTGGTTCGAAAGAATGGGCGATCCTTCCCTTTGACAAAGATGATGAAGTAGAAACATGCTATCACTTATATACATTAAGACTGAAGGATTTTAGCGAAGAACAGAGGGATCGTGTAATACTTATGATGGGCGAAAGAGATATTGCTACAAATGTGCACTTCATGCCGCTGCCCATGTTTACGCTTTATAGGAACCTCGGTTATAGACTTGAAGATTATCCGAATGCACATGCCCAGTATGCAAATGAAATTTCATTACCACTTTATTCGAAGCTATCCGTCGATGATGCTGAATATGTGGCAGAAAAGCTTATTGAGTGTATTGAAAGGATTTAGAGAAGGGCTTCACGTTGGTTGGATAATTAATTATGATCTGCTGAAAGAATTGAACTGGTGATGAGCCAGTTCTTTTTATGTTAATTTGTCAGTTATAGATTGTCGCTAAACTCTTTATACAATCTGACCTTCCTTGTATTTGCTAAGCCGGGAACCATGTCCGATGCCATACTTGTGACAAATCTGATGAATACAGTACAACCAATCATGAGGACAAGCTGCGGTCTGCTGTGGTATATGTTCTGTTGCGTTACGGCATGAAAAAGGAATATCGCATAGACGAAATTCCTGAATTTATTTATCGTTCCAACGGAAAACCCTATCTTAAAAACAGAGGGGATATTTATTTTAGTTTCAGCCACTGTAAGGGCGTGGCGGCATGTATGATCGGTGATAGCTAAGCTTTATAACAGTGATAGTATTGAGGTGCCTGTTCAATGGAATCCCATACTTGTCGATACCAGCACAATAGGGTCAAGTGTTTATGCTGGAGCCGTAGACGGATATAGCAACGCAATCAAACTTAGTCTTACTATTAAAAAGCCCACCGTTGAGAAGAGCGCAGGTCTAATCGCTCAATACTCTACTCACTTTGACTCAACCCAAGTCAATCGTACGGAAAACATTCGCCTTGCTGCAAAGGCTCTCGATGGTAAACTATTAACACCTGGAGAACGGTTCTCCTTCAATGAGAGCCAATTTTGATATTCTCGAAAGACATCGTCACTCCCTGACTGTAGATTATGTTCCTCCCGGGCAGGATGCAACAGTAGCATTTCCTGAACTTGACTTAAAATTAAGAAATAGTACGGATGCAAATCTCCTAATTCTTAGTTATATCGATGGAAATACTTTAAACTTTGAACTTTATGAAAAGGGTGAGAATTGAACATAAAAAACGAGGTTGAAAGCAATCATCGCTCACAGCCTCGTTTTTACTCTTTCTTAACAGTCTAATGGTTCGGTGGAATAGGTGTAGCAAATAAATAGCCGACACGCTTCCGTGATCTTAGGAACCTAGAATAGCATCTTCTTGAGCTTGAGTGATGGTTTCAGCAGATACGAGACTATCCAAGGCAGTTTTAAATCCATCGTTAGGTCCTTTATTGAAGGCACCCCTTGAAGGTGTCATAGCTGTTTGAATAGCATCAGCTTGATCTTGGGTAATCGTACCTGCTGTAACGAGAGCATCTAAAGCTGTTTTAGCTCCGTCTGGTCCCTTAGTTGCGGTTTCCAAAGCAGCTGAAATAGCATCTGCTTGGTCTTGAGTGATGGTCCCTGCAGTGACGAGTGATTTTAATCTGCCTTGATGTCCGTTAGCTTCGCCCCTATTCATGTTTCCCTTATTAGAAGTAACGGCATCAGACTGAACTTGGGTAATCGTACCTGCTGTAACGAGAGCTTCTAAAGCCGTTTTAGCTCCGTCTGGTCCCTTAGTTGCAGTTTCCATAGCAGCTGAAATAGCATCTGCTTGGTCTTGGGTTATGGTCCCTTCTGTGACGAGTGATTCTAATCTGCCCTGATGTCCGTTGTGAGCTCTGCCATTTGGAGTAGTCATCGTAGTTTTGAGAGCTGCTTCAATAGCGTCTTCTTGAACTTGAGTGATGGTTCCTGCTGTTAAAAGACTATCTAGCCGACTTTTAAAACCACCGTCAACTCTGCCTGACTGTGTTTGAGAAAACTTTGGAACAGATACTGTACTATTACTTGTCGTGGCTGCGAATACTGCAGATGCCGATAAAAGTGTTAGTATAGTTGTAGCAATTGCGATTGTTTTTATTTTTTGCATGATTTTTACCCTCTTTCATTTATTGTTTTGCAATATGTATTTGCAAGAACAATATCATTATGCAATAACTATCTGAAACAAGGCTGAGGTTCAGCTGAAAGTTTGCTGAACCTCACAAGAATTATTTCCAAGTCCTTGAGAGGAATTGAATTGAAGATGTAGTGAAGATATTACAATCACAATTCCCATTTGGTTAAACGCATACTGTTTTCAACATAGGACTTAAAATACGATGCGGCAGGCGACATATACCCATTTGTTCGCCAAACCATTGAATGACGATTAAACAATGAGGTTCACGGACGCGTATAAGTGAAATTTTCTGCATATCAAGTCCAGGCATGAATGGGATTAATGCAACGCCAAACTTTGCGCCAACAGGTCCTGCAACATTCCTTTCTTCAAAAGCTTCGAGGGAGCAGAGGACTGAGCGGTTTTAAGGAATTTCTGGGGAGCGTCAATCATACCGTTGTTCAACAATCTCTAGTTCCTGTACTACTTATAAAGTAGTACAAAAGGCAAAAAATTTTGTCTTATCATAAAACTGTAGTAGAATCCTGTTATAGGTTTAAAAAACTTAATTTAGTGGAGGTTGTTAAATGTCTTTTACCATTAAAACTCAAAGTGATGTATTTAAATTTGCTCTTCCCCTGTATGATTATCTTAGCCAGCATGGACATGCCGAACAGGCTGGTGCTCTGGTTAAATTGGTAGACTCCTGTTATCCCCAGGACGCCCAAGCGATAGACGCGCATCGAAAGGCCTTTACGCAAATCCGGGAAACGGTTCATGACTTGCCCTCACAGTACCTGCTCGCTCTCGAGGATGCTTTAAGAGTTTTGTCCGAATAATTAAGATTTCTCGTGAAAAATGAGTTGAATATTAAATGGCTGTCTAGATGAATGTTTAGACAGTCATTTAATCTAATATATGGCGCACTTTTTGCCGCTATTAATTTAACTCTTTTGTTCAAAGGAAATCAATTGAAAGGTGAGGTTAGTTATGTCAAAGGAGAAACAAAACTATAAAATCAAAATACAAAAGAACGGGCCATACCTTGTTACGGGAAATGTATCTTTATCTGAGAAAATTATTGTACCTAAAGGTAAGGGCTATGAATATAAGGAGGGGCAATCATTCCAACAGGCGGAGGTATATGCACTCTGTCGATGCGGAAAATCCAAAAATCCACCTTTTTGTGATGGTTCCCATGAAATTTCTGAATTTGATGGAACGGAAACAGCATCGAAAGAAAAGTATATAGATAGAGCGTTTAAGCAAGAAGGACCAAATCTAGATCTATTAGATGATGATCGGTGTGCTTTTGCTAGGTTTTGTCACAGAGAAGAAGGCAATGTATGGGAACTAACAGATCAATCCGATAATCCTAAATATAGAGAAGAGGCCATCAAAGCCGCAAATAACTGTCCAGCAGGCAGACTTATTGCGGTTGATAAAGAAGGAAATATAATCGAACCTAAATTTGAGCCGTCCATAGAAATCCTTCAAGATCCCGAGCGAGGGGTCAGTGCTCCAATTTATGTTAAAGGAAATATACCCATTGAATCGTCAGAGAGCTTTACATATGAAGTAAGAAATAGAGTCGCTCTTTGTCGCTGTGGTAAATCAAGTAACAAGCCTTTTTGCGATGCTACACATGTATCAGCCAGATATGTAGATACTCAATGATTCCTGGAATCTATTTATCAGTCTCATAGTGACGATTGAAATAGCTCTTGAATGCATTGTTATAAAATTCGTCAACGGTGCAGCGATATTTGTTCATTGTGCCAATAGATTGTCCTGTCTAAGACTTGTTACAATAAGGTAGTAAGAACGTTCCAGCCGACTTAATAAGAGGAGAAAATTGGGAAGGGGAGGGTGTTAGTGGCAGGGTTAAGCTTCAAGAATGTTGTCAAAAAATATGATCAGAATACGGTGGTTTATGATTTTAATTTGGAAATTCAAGATAAGGAATTCTTGGTTCTGGTCGGTCCTTCCGGCTGTGGAAAAACGACGACTCTTCGGATGATCGCTGGTCTAGAGGAAACAACCAGCGGAGAAATCTATATAGGAGACCAATTAATCAACAATGTAGCGCCAAAAGACCGAGATATTGCCATGGTCTTCCAAAGTTATGCTCTTTATCCTCATATGAGTGTTTACGAGAATATGGCTTTCGGCTTAAAGTTACGCAAAATGCCAAAGGCTGATATCGACAAGAGAGTGAAGGAAGCGGCTACAATTCTGGATATCGAACATCTTTTAGATCGTAAGCCGAAAGCGTTATCTGGCGGACAACGACAACGGGTGGCTTTAGGCCGAGCAATTGTTCGAGAACCTAAAGTATTTTTGATGGACGAGCCGCTATCCAACTTAGATGCTAAGTTGAGGGTGCAAATGAGGGCTGAGATTTCCAAGCTTCGACATCGTTTACAGACAACCGTGGTTTATGTGACTCATGACCAAACCGAGGCGATGACGATGGGTGACAGGATTGTCGTCATGAAAGATGGATATATCCAGCAAGTGGATACCCCAATGAACTTGTATAATCATCCGTGCAATATGTTTGTTGCTGGTTTCATCGGTTCGCCTGCCATGAATTTTTTGCGGGCAACC
Organism: Desulfosporosinus sp. I2; assembly: GCF_000960765.1. Lineage (GTDB taxonomy): Bacteria > Bacillota > Desulfitobacteriia > Desulfitobacteriales > Desulfitobacteriaceae > Desulfosporosinus. The sequence continues at coordinate 8,163 of NZ_JYNH01000034.1, forward strand.
CTGATTGAAGAAAAGGGTGAACTCTGGCTCGTGAACAAGGAGCTTCGCCTTGCACCACTGGCGGAACGTCGAGAGGCTTTGACACCCTATCTCGGGAAAGAAATCATTATGGGGATTCGCCCTGAGTCCATTAATGACGATCTTTCCTATATAAAAGACCATCCAGCTTGGTCATTAGATGTGCATGTGGATGTCGTCGAACCCCTAGGTGCGGAAAATTATATTCATTTTACGATCAACGGAGAAAACTTAATTGCCCGGGTAGAAGCGACGAGCCAGTCAAAACCACTTCAAATTCATAAAGTGGCTTTTGACATGAGTCAAGCTCGCTATTTTGATGTGGAAACCCAAGCTGTAATTCATAGACAAGGTTATGAAGCCTCCTATTAAATCATTCATAGTTGATTTAGTATTGGGTTACCTCGATTAGAGTGATAGAATATGAGTAGCTGTAGCCAGAAGTATAGGCAGGCAAAGGAAAGAAATGCTAGGATGAAGTATAACATGGTCCAAAACGACGGTAATCAACTAGTAAAAGCACAGGAGTTAGCTCGGCGTCTTTCTGACGCAACGGGTGTATACTTTCGAGTTGGTTCGGAGCGTCAATCCACTGATGATAGTTCACTGGATGGTCAAGGTCCGGGACAATTAAGGACTCTTGAAGTATCGGTCGGGGATGAAATTGTCGAATTGGTCTATGATCCCGGAAGCGGAGAGGCAGGACCCTTTACGACTCGCGTTTTAAAAGCCTTGGCTCGAGAGATATTTGATGGACTGATTGTCAGTGACCGAGTTCAACTTGAACCTTGGACATGGGAAAAACTTCTTAACATGGCGCTTGTAGAGAAGTGGGATACAGGGACATTCGCTGCGCGGGTTGGAACTTATCAGCTAAAGGGTCTATCGCTAGGCTTTCCGGTACTAGTTCACTGTTCAACTTGGATCCCTGAGGTGGTCGAGGTGCTGGAGAACCTTTTTCCCCAGGCACCCGTTCTCTGGGTTCTTAAGCCCGATCTATTTCTCTATGTTCCGCTTGACCGAAATGAGGATGGGCTAGTGGAACAAAAAGCTTTTGGAAATGCTTTGATTGAGCAGATTCACTCCTTATTAGCGGATGAGTTGGGTGTTTTGGCAACCGTCTTTGTGGGACAAGTGATCGAAGAGGATATTTGGGCAGGCTTTTTAGAAGTACGGAAATTAACCGAACTGCACCGTCGCTTTTTTATCGGAACACTTGGTTTAGCTGCGTGGAATGTGGGCCTAGCAGTGCTGATGCTGGAGACTCGTTCGATTGTCGGACAAGACTATATCCGAGGTATTCTTGGGCACCTGAATAAAGAATTGCTGGATACTCTCAGAGTTTTTCTGGAAAAGGATATGAGTGTTGCAGACTCGGCTCGGGCCTTATATATTCACAGAAATACATTGACCTATCGCTTAGATCGTATCACTGAAATAACAGGGCATAATCCTCGACGTTTAACTGGGGCAGTTCATTTATACATAGCACTTTGGTTAAGTAACCATAGCAATTAAATGGAGGAAAAGCATGGATGAGAATCTTTTACAAGGCTGCCTTGCCCGTATTAGGGGGATACTACCTTCCTTAAAGTCCGCAGAAAGTCGGGTAGCTAGTTATATTTTGAAAAATCCGGATCAAATCATTCATCTTTCAATTACTGAACTGGCGGAATTTGCCCAAAGTGCTGAGGCAACTATTTTCCGCTTGTGTAAACGTTTAGGATATGGTGGTTACCAGGCTTTCAAAATCTCGCTAGCAAGTGATTTAGTCAAACCCTTACAAAATATCCATCAGGAGATCACCCCTGACGATAATCTCTTGACCATTGCAGCTAAGGTCTTCCATTCAAATATGGAGGCACTAAAAGACACCTTAACACTTGTTGATGAAAAAAGTTTGGAGAAGGCAGTTCAGACCTTGCATCAGGCGACCAGGATTGAATTTTATGGTTTGGGAGGATCGGCGCCGATAGCGATGGATGCATACCACAAGTTTATTCGCGTCGGAATTCCCAGTATTGCGCTTACCGATTCGCATATGCAGGTTATTTCGGCCCGTCTTTTACAGCCAGGAGCGGTTGTTTTGGCAATAAGTCACTCAGGGAGTAACATAGATATTGTGCAATCCATAAAAACAGCGCGTCAAGCAGGTGCCGTGACCATTTGTTTAACGAATTATCCTAAATCTCCTGTCACGAAAGAAAGTGATATCTGTTTGCTTTCCTCCAGCCAAGAATCTCATTATCGGAGTGAAGCGATGTCGTCCCGAATCGCCCAACTAAGTATTATTGATACGTTGTATGTTGGAGTTTCCTTGCTACGGCGGGATATTCTGTTGGAGAATCTCCAAAAAGTTCGGGAAGTAATTGCCTTGAAACGGTTTTAAATCCTACGTTGAACTAGTTGTAGGGGCAATTCATGAATTGCCCCTACAACTTCGTGGGTGATTTGTTTAAGCACATGAACGTGGTTTGGCGTAACGATAAAACAATTATGTTTCTTATATGATGTATAGCAAGGTGGGGAAGCGGTGAAGCAGCGGGAATGGATTCTAAGTGTTGATGTGGGAACGTCCAGCGTCAAAGCGACAATATTTAACGGAGAGGTAGAACTGGTTCGCGAAGCTAGTAGTAGCTATCCTTTGATTCAGACTCAGTCAGGTTATGTTGAGCAGGATACACAGAGTGTCTTGACAGCTTTTCATCAGGCAATTCAACTAGTATTATCAGGAATAACAAATTGTCCAAATGTCTTAGTTCTAAGTACAGCGATGCATTCCTTAGTGGCAATCGATGAGTTTAATCAGTCAATAACCCATCTTGTGACCTGGGCCGACCAACGAGCTGAGGGTGAGGCAGGACGATTACGTTCTAGCATTCAAGGCAATTCAATCTATCAAAAAACTGGAACTCCGATCCACGCCATGTCGCCACTGGTTAAGCTGGCATGGTTTAGGGAAAATGAACCTGAGATCTTTGGCAGGGCGAAACTTTGGTCGGATTTAAAGTCCTTGATCCTGTTTGATTTGCTCGGTGAGTGGGTGATCGATGAATCTCTCGCCTCGGCTACAGGACTCTATAATCTTTTGACTCGGGATTGGGATCAGGAAGCGATGGCGTGGTGTGGGGTGACCCGGGATCAGTTGCCAAGGCTGGTAAAAACGACAGATATTTTGGGGTGTATCAGACCCGAACTGACCAAAAGGTTAGGGTTAGGCCAAAATATCAGGGTTGTTGCCGGTGCAAGTGATGGAGCCTTAGCCAATTTAGGGGTAGGGGCTGTTGAACCGAGTTCTTTAGCCATTTCCATAGGGACGAGTGGGGCAGTTCGAGGAATGGTTAAAAAACCGATGTTAGATCCTAACGGTCGCCTCTTTTGTTATCATGTGGATTCGAATCATTATATTGTCGGCGGGCCCATCAATAACGGAGGAATCCTGTTGCGCTGGTTGCAGGGCATTTTGTTAGATAGGGGAGAACCCTCTAAAGAACTTATTTCCGAAAATGAGCTCACTCACACTTTCTATGAACTGATGAACCAAGGGGTCAATAAAGTTGCTCCAGGGTCAGACGGTCTTTTTTGCCTGCCCTATCTAACTGGAGAACGAGCACCGTTTTGGCGCGAGGATTTATCCGGAAGCTTCTGGGGATTGAAACTAAATCATAGTCGTGACCATCTAATACGGGCAGTACTTGAAGGGATCTGTTATCAGCTCAATTCGGTCGTTGAATTGCTGGCGGATTTAGCAGGACCGGTCGAGGAAATCCGTGCAACTGGGGGCTTTATCAAATCCCAGGTTTGGGTTAAGATCTTGGCCGATGTGTTAGGGAAGCCATTAGGGGTCCTTGAACATACTCAGGGGTCGGCCTTAGGGGGGGCCTTCCTGGCTTGGTATGCTTTAGGACAGATCAACTCGTTAGAGGAATGTGCCAAGCTTGTGCCACTAGCTCATGTAGTACGACCAGATGAGGAGAGGACCGCTCGTTACCAAGACGGGTATGCTCTTTTCAAGGAATTAATAATTTTAGGAGACAGAGCGTATCTGAAACTTCAGGAATTTTCACATAAGGGGGAGTCTCTATGATAAATCGATTAAATCAACTTCCACCGTTTCAGCGAGCCATTGCCAAGGCCCATTTGTGTTCTGCGGGTTCTAGTTACGAGGATTTGGACCGCCCGATCGTTGCAGTAGTCAACACTTGGAATGAAATTGCCCCAGGACATGCTCCACTAAGAGAACTAGCGGAACACGTTAAACGCGGAATTTTTCAGGCAGGTGGTACACCCCTGGAATTTAATACGATAGCAATTTGTGATGGTATTACCCAAGGACACTGTGGCATGAATTACGTCCTTCCCAGCCGGGAACTGATTGCCGATTCGATTGAGACGATGATTCTAAGCCACGACATATTTGATGGAATGGTATTACTGGGTTCCTGCGATAAAATCGTGCCAGCATTGATGATGGCGGCGGCTCGGATTGATTTTCCCAGTATTCTTGTCTCAGCGGGGCCAAATGTGCCGGAAATCAAGCCCCGGGATTCCAAAGCAGCGCGTCAGAGTTTCCTTCGGGGTGAAATTGACGAGAGAACGTTAGTAGCAGAGACCCTCAAATATTATCCTGGTCCAGGGATATGTCCTTATCTAGGAACTGCCAATACGATGGGTATGCTGACAGAGGCCATAGGGTTAGCTTTACCAGGAAATGGACTTGTGCCAGCGCAAAGTTCTCTGCGTTTCAGCCTAGCGAAAGAATCTGGAATCCAGATTGTCAAACTCATCCAAGCTGGAATTTCCCCGAAGCAAATTTTGAGCAAAGAAGCCTTCGAAAATGCGATTCGAGTTTTGTTAGCTATTGGCGGATCCTTGAATGCGGTACTCCACCTCTTAGCCCTGGCTAAAGAAGTCGATGTTGATCTAACGTTAGAAGATTTTGATCGGTTAAGTCGTATTACTCCATTATTAACAGCCGTCGTTCCGAACGACCAAGACCACACGGTCGTTGATATTCATAGGGCAGGAGGGACACCAGCTGTGATGAAACGTCTGGAACCCCTTTTGCAAACGGACATAATAACGGTTACAGGGCAAACGGTCCGGGACAATTTAAGTAATGTACAAGAAATCGGAGAATTAATTCATTCCTTGGAAAATTCACTTAAACAAGAGGGCGGATTAATCGTATTATATGGCAGTTTAGCACCTGAAGGGGCACTTCTCAAGCAGTCCGCAATCAGTGGGACTGAACGTCAGATTGAGGGAGTAGCTAGGGTATTTAACTCAGAGGAGGAATGTTTAGAGGCTAAAGATGTTACTCCCGAAGAGATTCTGGTGGTGCGTTATGAAGGACCAGCGGGTGGTCCTGGAATGAGGGAATTACATCGAGTCACCGAATTTTTACAGGTCCATGGCGGCAAAGCAATCTTAACGGATGGTCGCTTTTCAGGAGCGTCAGGTGGAGTCTCGGCAGGATATATTTCACCTGAAGCCTATGCCGGAGGGCCGATCGCCTTGGTTCAAAATGGTGATCGAATTGTTATTGATATTGAAAATAGGCGACTTGACCTTATGGTTGCACCGAAAGAATTAGCAGTTCGGCGAGAGAAGTTTGTCCCTATTCAGAAAAAAGCCTCCCAGCTCCTGAAGGGGTATGCTCATAGAGTTTCTTCGGCAAATCTTGGGGCAATTATAATCAATAAATAAAGTGGGTGAAGCAAGACAACTGTCCCTTTGCTTCACAAGACGTGTTTCAACACTAAACTTTAAAACGAATAATATTTTCATTTCCATAATGTAATGAAGAATATTTTTTTCTTAACTAGAGGAATCAGAAAAGATATGCCGAATATATATACTATAATACAAAATTCATTTAAAAAAGTAGGAGGGGAAACTGTGAAGAAACCGAAAAAATTTTTAAGAGGAGTCGCTATGGTTTTAAGCTTGGCTATGACCTTAGGTCTAGTCGCTGGCTGTGGAACTAAGACGGCTACCCCACAACCTGCAGCAACGGATAAACCGTATGCTGGAACTCAACTACGCGTAGTTTTTGCTAACCACCCTTGGGCGGATGCTATTAAAGCCCAACTTCCGGAATTTGAGCAAAAAACTGGGATCAAAGTCAATCTAGAAAACTTTTTCGAAGATCAACTGACCACTAAGCTCACTGTTGAACTGACCTCTGGAACGACCACGATTGATGCCATGATGTTTCGCCCGCTTCAAGAAGGGAAGCTCTTCGCGAAAAATGGTTGGTTGAATGATTTAACCACTCAATCCCAGAAAGATAAAGCATGGGATATCAGTGATTTCAACAAAGGCGCTATCGGTACAGTGACCATGGATAATAAGCTCTATGGCGTGCCGATTGTTACCGAACGAGAAATCCTGTACTATCGCAAAGACATCCTGACCCAAAACAATATAGCGGTTCCCAAGACCTTAGATGAGCTCCTCGCCGCTGCCAAAAAAGTTAACGATCCTAGCAAGAAACTTTACGGTTTTGTAGCTCGTGGTAAACTTTCCCCGGCGGTAACTCAGCTCTCCAGCTTCCTCTATAGTATGGGCGGCGACTTTGCCAAAGACGGTAAAGCAACCGTGAACACCCCTGAAGCCATTAAAGCTTACCAAACCTATGGTGACCTTCAGCGTCTCTATGGGCCTCCGGGAACTCTGAACATGGCATGGCCAGAGGCCTTCGCAGTGTTTCAACAAGGTCAGGCTGCTTTCTTAACGGATGCAGACAGCTTATATACGAACTTGACCGACCCCAAAAAATCCACTGTCTCGGATAAAGTAGGGTTTGCACCATTCCCTGCTGGTTCTGCTGGTTCCAAGCCTTACAATATTACCTCTTGGGCTTTGGCGCTTAATGCTAAGTCTAAAAATCAAGATGCAACCTGGGAATTCATCAAGTGGGCAACCAGCAAAGAACAAGTTCTAAAAATGCAACAAGCCGGCAACCCTGGTGCACGCGAGTCTGTTTGGAACAACCCAGAGGGACTCAAAAACTTCCCAGCCGAGTATGCCGCAACTGTTAAGGAATCCATGAAGACCTCGGTCGATCATGACAGACCTCTGGTCATTAATATCGGACCAGCGCGGGACGCTGTCGGAGGACCGATTCAAGCAGCGATTCAAGGAAAAGACGTGAAGGCAGCAGCTGATACTGCAAATGCTGCGTTCCAAGCGATCTTGGACAAAGAGAAATAAGAGTCTTCGATCCAACACTCCTCTTTTGAATGAACGAGCCTTCCGCTTATACGGAAGGCTCGGCTTCTCCTTTTAAATTGTACTTAGGGGGGTAAACCATGTTTAGTCGTTGGCTTGAGCGAAATATTAAATACGTGTTTCCACTGCCTGCAGTTCTATTTGTTTTACTAATGATGGTGTTTCCTATTGCTTACACCTTCCGTTTGAGTTTTTATGAGTGGAGTATGTCGTCACTGGTACCGCCGGCTTGGGTCGGAGTGGAGAATTATAAAACCCTTTTGTTTAGCGATCCGCGTTTCATGGCGTCTCTGTGGCGCACCTTTTCCTTCACCATCTCTGCAGTGGCAGTTGAGACGGTCCTCGGAGTGGGTATTGCTCTCTTGTTTAACCAAGATTTTAAAGGGAAGAACGCTTTAAAGACCTTATTTCTCTTACCCATGATTGCCACCCCCGTAGCCATTGGTCTTGTCTGGATGCTAATTTATGAACCGAACATTGGGTTTGCCAATAAGGTTCTTCAATTCTTGCATATTCCTCCTCTACTTTGGTTGGCCTCGCCACATCAGGTTTTGGCATCGCTCGTTGTTGTCGATGTCTGGCAATGGACTCCGATGATTGCTTTAGTCGTTTTAGCTGGCTTGTCATCTTTACCGACCGAGCCCTATGAGGCGGCTATGGTTGATGGAGCATCAAGGTGGCAAGTACTAACCAAAATTACCTTGCCTCTTTTACAGCCGACAATTCTGGTTGCCGTACTCCTCCGGTCGATTGATGCTTTGAAGACCTTCGACATTATTTATGCTATGACAGCCGGTGGACCGGATTTTAATTCGGAAACCATTAACATTTATAGTTTTGTTCAAGGATTTTCTTATTTTCATTTAGGTATGACTTCGTCACTGCTTATGATCTTCTTTGTGATTGTTCTCGGAATGAGTATGCTCCTGGTTACTGCCAGGAAACGTTGGGGGGCTTAATGTATGGCAAAACGTAAGGATCCAGTTCGGTTTTTGCAACGGCTGCTCCTCGTAGCAGTAGTTTTAGCCTTTTTGTTTCCCTTCTTTTGGATGATTTTGGCCTCGTTCAAGACCCAACAGCAGATTCTTTCTCCGAATAATGTCTTTGTTTTTGAGCCAACGTTTCAGAATTACCTTGATGTTTTTCAACAATACAGCTTTATGAAGTTCATTTTTAATAGTTTTATTATAGCCGCAGCCTCAACGATTCTCTCATTGGTGCTGGGTTTACCCGCGGCCTACTCAATTGCCCGCTATCACCAAAACAAGTTAGGCATGACCATTTTAATAGCCCGGATCGTTCCAGGAATCACCTTTCTGATACCTTGGTTCATTATTTTCTCCAAACTAAGTCTTGTTGATAGTTACACTTCCATGATCTTAAGCCATATGCTGGTCGGTTTGCCCTTTATCGTCTGGATTATGGTATCCTACTTTGAAAATATTCCTTCGGAATTAGAAGAGTCTGCTCGAGTCGATGGATGTACCATCCAGGGAGCATTTTGGCGGATTGTTTTGCCGATTTCCGGACCTGGAATTATTACCTCTTCGATTTTTTCCTTTGTTTTTTCCTGGAACAACTTTATGTTTTCACTGGTCCTTTCCGGACAAAAAACAGAAACGCTACCGATTGCTGTTTTTTCATTTCTGTCATACTCCTCGATCAATTGGGGCGGGTTGATGGCTGCAGCGGTCGTAATTACTCTCCCCGTTCTGATCCTAGCCCTGTTTGCGCAGAAGTATATTATCAGTGGCTTAACGGCTGGCGCGGTTAAGGGGTAAAAAACGCAATGGAGGGAAGCAAGCGATGTTTAAACATAGACTCTGGCACAATGGTATTTTAGCTATTTTGCGCGGCTTAGATAAGCAAGAGACCTATGATACGGTCCAGGCTTTGATTGAAGCTGGAATCTTTATGGTAGAAGTCACCTCAGATTCGCCCAATGCTTGGCACGTCATAAATACCCTTAAGACTAAGGAACCGCGCCTTGTCGTGGGTGCTGGGACAGTCCTTGATACAGAGACAGCACGTGAGGCAATTGAGGCTGGAGCAGATTTTCTCTTTTCTCCGGTCGTTCGTCCCGAAGTGATTCAGATCGCGCACCGCTATGGACGGATGGCTATCCCTGGAGTGATGACTCCGACAGAGGCGCTCCTAGCAATGGAATGCGGTGCCGATATCGTTAAGCTATTTCCAGCAGGTTCTTTAGGGGTTAACTATTTGAAGGAACTGCGCGGTCCTTTCCCTTACATTCCATTTATCCCAACGGGCGGAATTACAGCTCAAAATGCAGCTGCCTTTATTAAAGCGGGTGCTGTAGCGGTCGGCATGGGAAGTGCCTTGGTTAATAAAAATTGGCTGAAGACTAAAAACTATGCTGAAATAACGCGCATGGCTAAAGAACTTGGTCAAGAAATCTCGGCTGCAGCGGTATAAAGCGTTGAGAAGGTGAAAAAGTGGGAATCTATGAAGAATTGTTACAAAGTGTTTCGTTACCAAAAGTAGCTCGAATTCGCCAAACCTTTTCCGACGAACAGCTTAGGGATATTCCAAAGGAGATTTGTCAGGCCCTTAAACGTCCTGGAACTCTTGATCGTATTCAAGCAGGGGAAAAGGTTGCCATCAGTGTCGGAAGCCGGGGTATTGATAACCTTCAGTTGATCGTTCGCACCCTCGTGACTGAGCTTCACAAAAGGGGGGCGGAAGTGGCTATTATTCCAGCTATGGGGAGTCATGGTGGAGCCACTGCTGAAGGGCAAAGGGAAATACTACTAAGGTTAGGAATTGTGCCTGAGGTCGTAGGGGCGGAAATAGTTTCTAACCTGGACGTTAGCATGATTGAATTGTTGCCGGATGGTATCCCGGTGTACTTAAGCAAAGATGCACTGGAGACTGATCACATCGTACTTTTAAACCGAATTAAGCCACATACTGCTTTCCGAGGTCCTATCGAAAGCGGATTGGTTAAAATGTTGACGATTGGCTTAGGGAAACAAAAAGGAGCCGAGGTTTGTCATGCCAGGGGATTTAAGTATATGGCTCAGACCCTTGTTGAGATGGGTTCACTCCTGTTAGAAAAGTCAAAGGTAACGTTTGGACTGGGCATTGTCGAAAATGCCTATGACCAGACCTATTCGATTACGGCCATTCCAGCGGAGCAATTAATGGCGGAAGAACCCAAGCTGTTAATTCAGGCAAAAAGCCTAATGCCTTGTTTGCCAGTTAATCAGCTGGACGTCTTGGTGATTGACGAAATCGGCAAAGACATTAGCGGGGATGGAATGGATCCTAATATAACCGGTCGTTATCCGACTCCCTATGCGCATGGCGGCCCAGAGATAGCTAAAATGGCTCTTTTGGATCTGACGGAACGAAGCCACGGCAATGCTAACGGAATCGGAACCGCAGATTTTGTAACAAAGAGACTTGTAGAAAAAATGGATTTGGAACAAACCTATCCGAATGCCCTGACTTCAACGGTCACAGGCCCAGTCAAAATTCCTTTAACTCTGGGTTCGGACTTTGACGTTATTAGGGCAGCGGTGAAGACATGCAATGCGAATAATCCAAACATGATCCGCCTGGTTCGAATCAAAAACACCTTGCGTATTGGGGAGTTCTGGGCTTCTGAGGCGGTTGTGAAGGAATTGTCCGAACGCGAAGGCGAATTTGAAATAGGGGAATTAGAAGAGTTTAAATTTGATCAACAAGGAAATTTTCTATGATTTCTTATGTACAGTTAAACAGAAGATAATTATAAATTATAAATTATAAATTATAAATTATAAATTGTGAATTGTGAATTGTGAGGGTGGTGAAAGACATGAGGGATTCTGCTTACGGCATGATCGGGCTCGGCAAAATGGGTGCTTCAGCCGTAGAAAATGTTTTGTCCAAGGGAATAAAAGTTGCGGTTTTTGATGTTTTTCAGGAGCAAGTTGATGAGCTATCTAAACTAGGGGCCAAAGGATGTCGCACCTTAAAGGAATTAGCAGACTCCTTAGAAGCCCCTCGTGTGATTTGGCTAATGGTTCCAGCGGGAGATCCCATCGAAGAAGTCTTATTTGGGGAAAATGGCCTGAGCCAATTTCTCAGCCCCGGGGATATCATCATTGATGGGGGAAATTCCTTTTACCAAGACTCCGTACGCAGATCCAAACAGTTGGCTGAGTTAGGAATTCATTACTTGGATTCCGGTTCCAGTGGGGGAACTGAAGGTGCAAAAACTGGTCTCTGCCTGATGGTCGGTGGAGATACAGAGGCTTTTGCTCATGCCAAACCCTTTCTTCAAGCACTATCCCAGGGTCGGGGGGCGTGTACCCATGTGGGACCTAGTGGGGCTGGGCATTACACCAAAATGGTGCACAATGCCATCGAGTACGGTATGTTACAGGCGATCGGCGAAGGATTTGAGCTTTTAGACGCCGCACCCTATGATTTTAACCTTCAAGAAATCGCTTCTTTATGGACAAAAGGCAGTATTGTCAGTAGCTATTTAATGGAATTGGCCGAACGAGCCTTTGCCAAAGATACAGACCTTAGTCAGATTATGGGCGAAGTCGGCGGTGGAAGTACGGGAAGTTGGGCCATCGAAGAGGCCTGGAAGGTTGGAGTTCCGTTCGAAGCGATTGCTTTGTCTTACGCAGCACGTCTGCGTTCCAGGCAGAATGACACGTTTGCGGGTAAAGTAGTATCAGCTCTTCGTAATGAATTTGGGGGCCATGCTATGGTCACACGTCCACTAAAGGGGTAGCTCGATGAACAGGATTACATTACCAGAAGCAACACTGGGAGTTGATATCGGGACAACAGGATGTCGCTGTGTGGCTTACTCTGATGAAGCTGAAGTGGTGGTAATGGCTGAATGCTTTTATCCCACGTCATCCCCGAAGCCGGGTTGGGCGGAACAGGATTCGGATCTTGTTCTAGCTCAAGTCGAGGAGTGCATTAAGGTAGCGATAAAGAGTGCTGAAGAAGCTCAATATAGGGTGACTCTGATTAGCTTTAGCGCCGTAAATCATGGACTAATTCCGCTGAGTGAGGGTAAACCTTTGCGCCCCTGTATTATTTGGGCTGACAATCGCAGTGCACCTATAACCGAACAATGGCGCTTAGAAGGACGACAAAAAGAATTTTACGAAACAACCTGTTGTCCAATTCATCCCATGTATTTACCCGGAAAACTGGTTTGGCTGGCAAAGGAAGAACCGGAGATCTTCCAGCGAGCAGATCGTTTTCTTTCCTTAAAAGAATTGCTGTTTTATCGTTGGTTTGGGCGGTTTGTGATTGATGCCTCGATCGCCTCAAGTACGGGTCTCTTTAATGTCTCGAAGTTTGATTGGGACGAAGAGATCTTGCGAACAACTGGGATAAGGCGAGAACAATTGTCTGAGATTGTTCCTACAACGGACGTTTTCAGAGGAGTGAACCGAGATGTAAGTGACCGTTTGGGGTTAAGTCCGGATGTTCGGGTCATTATCGGCGCAGGGGATGGGGTCTTGTCTAGCCTAGGCGCTGGAGCACTTGATCCCGGTGAAGTAACCGTGATGATTGGAACCAGTGGGGCTGCCCGCATCACAGTTGCCAAACCAACGTTGGATTCTCAAGGAAGAACTTGGTGCTACTATTTAGCGGATGGTGCTTGGGTCGTTGGGGGGGCCATCAATAATGCTGGTTTAACTCTACAATGGGTTCGTGAAAAATGGTTAAACGGTGCATCTTTTGAGGAAGTTGAAATGCTCTCTGCTCAAGTCACGTCGGGCTCGGAGGGTCTGATGCTTATGCCGTTTCTGACAGGAGAACGCTCTCCAAATTGGGAACCGTCGATCCGGGCGGCTTTGATTGGACTCGATATGGCCCACGGGCCAGGACATTTTGCCCGAGCAGCGATGGAAGGGGTAGCCTATCGCCTCAAGAGCGTGTTTGAACCGATTGTCGAGATGGCAGGCGTTGTCCACTCCGTGAGGATTGGGGGAGGTTTTATCGCTTCTCCGACCTGGGTGCAAATCATGGCAGATGTTCTAAATTCTCCGTTAGAAATTTTGGAAGAACCTCAAGGATCCGCCTTTGGTGCGGTGGTTCTGGCTTGGTTGGCTGTGGGTAGAAAAAAAAGGCCTAGGTGCGTGCATGAGACTATCTCGGGTAAAAAACGTGGTTTACCCTAATCCAAAGCAAGCAATTTTCTACGAGAATCAATATAGTAAATACCAGCAGATTTATAAAAGGCTTTATACTTGAGAGTTACAATGCGATTTGAATAAGCATTTAGAATGCCCCCTTGCTTATAGGGGGTTTTAACTTTACTATAGTGTAATCCAAACTATTAACCCTATCATCAAGTAGCAGGTTGGGAGGAAACCATGGATACCGTCAAGAGCAACCACTTCAAAGCATTTCTAGTCTTACTATTTTCCTCTCTAATCTATGGTGGAAACGTCATTGCTGGGCGGCTGATTGCTGGGAAAGTGCCTCCTTTCACGTTATCTGCCATTCGAGCAGTTTTAGGCTTAATAATCCTTTTTCCACTGGCTTGGCCACAATTCAAAAAAAAACCTAAACCCACAAAAATTGAGTTTTTACAACTAATTGGTGTGAGCATTTTAGGAATTATCGTTCCATATGTTTCATTGCTTTTAGGTTTACAAGATACGACAGGAACAAATGCATCGGTTATTTTTGCGACCCTTCCTGCCGTAACGAATACACTCTTATTCCTACTTTATAGACATAAACCAACTCTATTCCAGACAATGGGCATGATTACGTCATTTGTGGGTCTAATGATCGTCTTTACTCAAGGCTCACTCCAGCATTTAATCACCTTTAGACTTGGGAAAGGGGAACTTTACTTACTCCTCAATATTCTTTCAATTGGACTATTCAATATAGTGGGGCAATCAATCATGAAGAAATTCTCCTCGCTCGTGACCAGCGTTTATGCTCTTATTTTTGCGGTAATTATTCTATTCCCAATGGGTTTATGGCAATTGAGATACTCAGGATGGAACGTTTCAGCTACAGACTGGCTAATTATTTTGTACATGGGCTTCTTAGCTGCAGGAGTAGCTTTTTTCCTCAATCTTTACGGAATCAATAGAATAGGAAGTGGTAAAGCCTCGATTTTTACCAATATGCAACATGTTTTTAGCATTGCTTTAAGCGTCATTATACTAAAGGAATCGATGGCCTCCTATCACTGGTTTGGGTTTATCTTAGTCATATCAGGAGTCGTTCTTTCGTTATCAGAGTCCTTTAAGAACGGAAATTAACCTTTCATTTTGAGGATGAGCATTTTCAGTGCCACACCTATCCATGACGACGAGAAGTGGACCAATCAAACGGGTGAAGAGAGGGGAAGATTTTGATTCAGACAAGTGAAACGCCGGTCAAGGTTCAAAGTTAATTTGACTGGCGTTTTGCTCGTTCAGATGAACTATAATATACCAAAAATGGTCATGCAAGTACCAGGTCAGGACATGAAGGTAGATGTATTTTAAAACGATAATTAGAATGAAATTATAGAAAAAAGTGAAACAATATGGAATATGCACAATATGGAAATACAGACTTATAGTCGATTTATCTGAGCAGGTAAAGTAAAATATAAGAAATGAAGTGGCAACTGATAATGTAATAGTTAATAGTGTCTATTTTATAATGAAAGAATCGAGGTAATAACTCATGATCCTGAGAGTTATTCTTAGTATTATTATTGGGTTTATTTTGACTGGCTTTCTGTACTTGAAATATCACCCAGTCTTTGGTGCAAAAGCTTCGAAGGAGAAAATTAGTGTGTTCAGACATTCCACGAATTTCGCCAGAAAAAAGTTTATTAATCAGATCCCAACGGTTATGGATACTCGAATAACGACATCGGTTGGGATATTGAGAGACCTTATGAAAGGTAATCCAGATGGTAGACCAAATAGGGCAATTCCTGTGGAGCCTTTAAATTCAGTCATCATGCCCGATGAATCTTCGAAAGTTACTTGGTTTGGTCACTCGACTTTATTATTGGAGATGGATGGGAAACGATTATTATTGGACCCTATGTTTTCTCAGACTCCTTCTCCATTTCCCCTTTTCGGAGGTAGACGCTATAGCAAAATATTACCCATTGAACTGGAGAACCTTCCGCCAATCGATATCGTCATTATATCTCACGATCATTATGACCATATGGATTATCAGACAATAAAAGTCCTGAAAGATAAAGTCAGTCATTTCTGTGTTCCTCTTGGAGTTGGGAGTCATTTGGTAGCATGGGGTGTCGATCCAGAGAGGATTAAAGAGCTAGACTGGTGGAATGAATTTAAATTTGATGGAGTGACACTGGTTTGTACTCCATCAAGGCACTTTTCTGGAAGGAGTGTGTTCGATCGAGACGCAACCTTGTGGAGCTCATGGGTGATTATAGGACAAGAAACAAAGGCATATTTCAGTGGAGATAGTGGTTATGGTCCTCACTTTACCAAGATTGGAGAAAAATACGGTCCTTTCGACTTAACGTTCATGGAGTGCGGTCAATATGATGAACGCTGGTCAGCTATTCATATGATGCCAGAGGAAACGGTTCAGGCACATCTCGATGTGAAGGGCAGAATTCTGATCCCCATTCATTGGTCGGCCTTTACTTTGGCCTTACATGATTGGACAGAACCCATTGAACGGGTAACGAAAGCAGCGAGAGAACGCAACATAGGTATTGCAACCCCAAAAATTGGGGAAGCCGTGATGCTTGGGTTGGGGG
Source organism: Desulfosporosinus sp. I2 (assembly GCF_000960765.1). GTDB lineage: Bacteria > Bacillota > Desulfitobacteriia > Desulfitobacteriales > Desulfitobacteriaceae > Desulfosporosinus. The sequence goes on from NZ_JYNH01000034.1 coordinate 24,166, forward strand.
AATACCCTAACTCCATTTGGTGGAGATAATTATCTTCAATCTACTGCTAGCTTATGATTTGTCGTTACTGCCAACCAGAACGTATTATTCAGTCTATTGGATCTAGTTCAGCGGTAATATTTCTGCAAATGTCAGCTTTGAATATTTTCCTTTCAATGTAGTAAACAAGGAAAATAATACCCTTAATGTAATCAGCGACATTTTTCCAGACTATCTTCACTGGAAATTGATGCGTGAACTTTCATTGCTAGAAGTTTCTGAGGATATTTTATATCGTCCTTTTGATTCATAAGACCAATATTAAAATCCAAAAAGGCAATTTTTCCTGTTGGTGGGAAAATAAAAAAAAGCAGGATAGCTTCGAGCTTGCAGAAAACGAAAAGCTTAGAAAAGACATTAATCGCTTGTCGGATTCTGCCAAACGAACGAGCAGCTTATACTTACTGTCGTTTGTAATCCCGTCATTTGAAGGCAATGTTACCATTTTCGATACTAACGCTACACTTATTGGATATAGTCACTCTGTGAGTATATCGGTATGTTATTTTGCACTCCTTGAAATTGAGAAGGTTTCAAGGTTAAAGACATTAGTAGAGATGGAAACATTTTAAATCATACATAATTAAACTTATGTATTAAAAGAATAGATTAATACAATAAAAAATAGGAGGTATTTACTTTGGAATATCACAAAAACAATGTTCTTTCACTTACATAAAAGGCTGGAACGTAATGCTAATATAAGTGTGAAAGTATTATTACTCGGATACTGGAGCGTTTAACAGAAGAAATTTTTATATAAATTTAAAAAGTAAGATGTTAAAATAATATATTGTGAGTGATCAAAGTGAGAATATTAATGCTTATGAAAAAGGTGGGGCGGCAGTGGATAATAAAATAATTTGTGAACACAGGACTTATACCGATGTTATGAAAACCCATGACCACAGATTTGTTCAGTTAATACTGCCGCTTCAGGGAGTTCTGAACATCAGGACCGATGCCAAGGAATTAAAGTTGGATGAGGGCCATTTGTTTTTACTTCCACCTTCCTGCCAGCACACCTTCTGGGCAAAACAGAACAACAAATTTCTGGTATTGGATATTCCCCAATTTATGTTTCAATTGGGGGAATTGGATAATTTTCCAGGTGGACAAAATTATGAAATGGATGAGAAATGGAAAGCCATTAGATTCCTTCTTTTAAGTGAAGTTGATCAAGATGAAATCGAATCATCTAGGATCAGTTCTCTTTTTCATTATTTTAATACCTTCTTGACAGAATATCAGATTCCGGACTCGGTTAAATATATACAGCAATTCTATAACGAAGAGATAAGCCTGGAGAAGCTCGCTTCTTTGGAACATTATACTGTTAACTATTTTTGTTCATGGTTCAAAGGCATTATGAACTGTACCCCGATGGCATATCTGAAAAGAGTGAGAATCCAGCAGTCAAAACAACTGCTTCTTGAGACAAGTCTTAATATTTTGCAGATTGCTTGGGAAGTGGGATATGTCCACCAGTCTTCTCTAAACAGAGTGTTTAAAGAAATCGAAGGTATTACTCCGGCAGAATATAGGCGGAACAATATGAAGATAAGCTAAATAATATCCTAATCCCAGTGAAAAAAACTTTATCATTTTGCTTTATTATTTGTATAAAAGGACGCTGATCAGTTGTTTATATTATTACCAGAATTGATGAAATCAGCTAAAGGAGAAAATAATGAAGAATAATGAAACTTTTTTCTCAAGCCTAGTGTTGGCAGCGGCGGTGCTCTGGGGAACGACAGGCACAGCCCAATCTTTTGCCCCTCCCGGCGCATCGCCATTGTCCATCGGATCAGTTCGCCTGGCGGTAGGAGGCGTGGCTCTTCTAATTTTTGCCTGGCGGCGGGGAGCTTTGTCGGGAAATCCCCCCTGGTTCAAGGGGGCCACATTCCTCGCTGCCGGGTGTATGGCTGCCTATCAGCTTTTCTTTTTTGCTGGAGTTTTGAATACGGGGGTGGCTGTGGGAACAGTGGTGACCATCGGCAGCGCGCCGGTGTTCGCTGGTCTAATTTCTCTGATTTTGCGGCGGGAAAACCCGGGGCTAAAGTGGGCCGCAGCCACCCTGCTCGCAGTCATCGGATGTATTCTGGTGATTACTGGCGGTCAGAAACTAGCGCTGAACTCCATTGGCGTCGTCCTGGCCTTGGGAGCCGGTGTCTCATATGCACTTTATGCCGCCGTCAGCAAGGAACTGCTGATGTCTCACCCTCCAGAAGCAGTGACCGGAATTGTATTCTCCATCGGGGCATTTATACTCTCTCCTTTTCTCTTTTTTTACAACTTGGAGTGGCTGAAAACCATCCAAGGTACCGGTGTTGCCCTCCATTTGGGATTGGTAGCCACTGCCCTTGCTTATGTTTTGTTTTCGCATGGTCTGGCCAAAATACCCTTTCCCAAAGCAGTTACTTTATCCCTTGCGGAACCGGTTACTGCAGCGGCCCTAGGATTGTTTCTGCTGAAAGAAAAATTATCTCTCATTTCTCAAGTTGGGATGGTTCTGGTTTTTGCCGGATTGGTTATCCTGTCTTTGGGAGGATTAAGTAAAAAAGAAAGAAAACATAATACAACGTCTTACGGAGATAAGGGACAATGGATGTAATTTAATGCGTTGGTTGAGAAGATAGAAATTCTCAACCAACGCAGGATTTTTGAAAGGTAGCATCACAAAACATGATATAGAATTTTTTTAAAGAAACGTTAAGTGAAAACCAATTCTCCATTTTCGGCCGGATTCCTGCTTGACGGCTGATTTACATGTTTTCATTTCCTTCACATTTTCGTTTTCTACACGTGTTTGTGCTCCAAAGACTAAAGTCCGTTTTTCTCTCTTCTGTGATTAACTTCCTATGATTGGCATGGAATGCATATATTCCGAGCTTTCTACTTGTTTTACCATAAATGCTGCAATATCTTCACGAGCAATGTTAAAACTCATTTTCTTGTCACCAAAGCCGACTTTGACTTTGCCTGTGTATGGTGTGTCTTTTGGTGCCAGAAAACGAACAATAGTCCAGTCTAAATTTCCTGACTGAATAGCATCGGCAATAGCAATAATTTCTTTTTTGGCTTTTGGAAATGCAATTCCAGCCAAAATGCCTGGAACAATGGTAATCAAGGAACGCGCGTCCTTTGAATAATGCACACTCGGAGTAGCCCAGTCTATAAGGCGGCACACACCAAGTTCCTTCATAGCCTTGATTATACTTTTGTGGTGGCACCAAACAACATGCCATATTAGGGTTAATAGACCGTAAAGCGACCAGTATGGTCGCTTTCGTTATGGTATGGCATTTGAAGAAAGTGAGTTATCTAAATTAACTTCAGGACAAACATAATTGACATTCCGATACCCAAGGTGGCAATAATATTACGGCTCTTATAAGCCACAAAGGCAGCAACAATACCCGCAATCAGGTAGTGATTGTTTAAACTAATATCCAAATATCCCTTGGGTAAAAGTAATGACGGTACGATTAAGGCTGTCAATATGGCAACCGGGACATATTTTAACCATCTGTTTAACCAAGTTGGTACCCCTGTAAATCGGAACAATGCTAGAGCTCCGATTCTGGTAAAATAAGTAACTAAGGCCATCCCTATAATGATGTAAAATACTTCACTACGCATGTTCGCTATCCCCCTCTAATAAGCCCCCTATTAAGCTGGCTATAAGGCAGGCGATAATAATATACCACTTACCGGGTAAATACAGGGCAGCAATCACCGAAACCACTGCAGCCATACCGAATACAATTAGACTGATGCGGTCTGCCAACCGCGGTATCAGCAATACCAGAAAAGTTGCCGGCATAGCAAAATCAAGCCCCCAAGTTAAGGGGTCGGAAATGTAGCCGCCCAAAACTACCCCAGCTACAGTAGATAAAACCCAAACTAGATAAAGCATTGTACTCACGGTCAATTGATAGAGCACACTGTATTTGGCCTTGTGAATTCGGCTAATGGTCAGGGCATAGGCTTCATCGGTCAAAAAGAATGCCAGGAGTGCTTGTAGAGGAAACGGCAATCTAATCATATAGGGCGCCAAGGATGATCCCATGATCAAGTGGCGCAAGTTTACCAGCAAGGTAGTAAGTATAATAATTCCCCAGCCCGTTATGCCTGTGCCCAGCATGGTAATGCCAATGAACTGTGACGCACCGGCAAAAACAAAGACAGACATTAAAATAGTTTCTACGCCGGACATTTTTGCAGTAAGCCCCATTATCCCGCAGGTAATACCAAAGGGCACTACCCCGAGCACCACTGGAATGCACTCGCGGAGTGCCACCCATACTTCTTCCGCTAGTTCATTCTTACCTGAGATGAGATTTGATAGCTGCATAATCATTCCACCTACCCTTAATATTTCTTATATTTTAACGAGTTGGGAAAACATTGTAAATATCCAATTGTATAGATATAATAGAAATTGGATACAAAATAAGGAGAAAAGCAAATGGACATATCCAAACACCTGAATAGTGCAGAGCTGGATACCTTGAATAAGCAACCGCTCTATCTGCAAATTGCCTTACTCATTGCTGACAAAATCCAAAAGCTAATCCTACCTTCAGGTACGAAGCTACCGCCTGAGCGGGAATTAGCTGACCTCTTTGCTGTAAGCCGCACAACTGCTATCAATGCCTATCGCAAGTTAGAACAACAGGGTTTGGTATGGACAAAGGTGGGTAGCGGGACTTATGTAGCCCAAGCACGAAATGTTGAGTCCCTATTCGAAGTTCCCTGGCCCCAACTCTTTACCGCCTATCCTCAAAACCCGTCAGCGTCAATCTTGAGGGATATGCTTTCTACTCCTGCGCCAGGTACTATATCTCTGGCCGCAGGCATGCCTGATCCGGCCCTTTATCCTATGGAGACTTTTACCGAGTTGTTTAACCGGAATATTGGAAGGGCCGCCCCGGGTGATTTTGGACATATTGCTATAGAAGGTTATAACCCATTGAGAAGGGCAATCGCCTCAATGTTGAGCGAGAAGGGCATACCTGCTTCGAAGGAGAATATACTCACTCTCTCAGGGTCCCAACAAGGCTTATATTTACTTAGCAAAGTGTTGTTGGAGCCAGGCGACTATGTTGTGATGGAAGTACCAACGTTTATTGGTGCTATTCAGGTTTTTCAGGCTGCAAGGGCAAAGATTTTAAGCCTGCCTTGTTCGGGAAAATTATCATTAGAGCTGTTGGAGGACTATATCATTCGTTACCGGCCAAAATTGTTATATATGATACCTACTTATCAAAATCCGACGGGGAGGGTAATGCCTGCACAAGAGCGCCAAGATTTAATTAAACTTGCAAAACGTCATCGGCTTGTTATAGTGGAAGACGATCCCTATAGCGATTTGTGCTATGGCGAACAGCCCCCTCAGGCTCTTAAAGCAATGGATTCCTACGGAGGAGTAGTTTATCTGGGGACTTTCTCGAAAATTCTATTTCCAGGTTTACGTACAGGTTATCTTGTAGGTCCGCCTGTTTTAATCAACCGGCTTGCCCTGGAAAAACAGTTTATTGACCTGCATACAAACAACATAGCCCAATGGCTTGTGACGATGTTCTTAAATGAAGGGATGCTTGCAGGGCATCTGACCACGGTGCGGAGGGAATATAAAAAACGCCGGGATACAATGGCTAAAGCTCTCCAGCGTTTGTGTGCAAACGATCTTGAATTTACCGTACCCGAGGGAGGATTTTACTTTTGGTGTAAGTTAAAACAAGCGGGCACTTCCCAGCGACTCCTACAGGAAGCTGCCAAAAACCGAATTTCCTTTGCGCCTGGCGAAGCTTTCCAAACAGTGCCCACCCTTGATAAAGAGTTTCGCCTCTGTTTTACGACTCACAATGAAGCAGTTTTGCTTGAAGGCGTAAAGCGCTTGGCCAAAACCATGACACAAATAACAAAAAAGAATAAAGATAACGATAACGATAACGATAACGATGCACCGCCTTGTTCGGTATGGCCGATTGTTTAACCTATAGAGGAGGAATTAGAAATGAGAATACCAATATATCAAATTGATGCGTTTACAAACGTACAGTTTAAAGGAAATCCTGCGGCTGTGTGTCCATTGGAAGCATGGATTAGCGATGATTTGATGCAGAAGATTGCTGCAGAAAATAACTTATCGGAGACAGCCTTTTTCGTAAAGAAGGGTTATGATTATGAGTTGAGATGGTTCACGCCAAAAGGAGAAATAGACCTTTGCGGGCATGCTACGCTGGCGACGGCCTATGTCATATATACATATTTGGATAATAGTATAGCGAATATTAAATTCCATACTATGAGTGGAGTGTTGGAAGTATCAAAGGAAGGTAGCCTATTGTCAATGATATTTCCCTCCAGGGAAGGAGAAAGATGCGAGGCTCCCGAGGCACTTGTTAAGGGTCTGGGCAAGAAGCCAATTGAAGTTTACAAGTCAAGAGACTATATGGCGGTTTTTGAAACTGAACAAGATATACTGAATCTGGAATTGAATATGGACGAACTGAAAAAGCTGGATGCATTTGCTGTAATTGCTACAGCGAGGGGGAATGAAGTAGATTTTGTATCGAGATTTTTTGCCCCAAAGGCGGGAGTGGATGAAGACCCTGTAACGGGCTCTGCTCATTGTACGTTGGTCCCTTATTGGAAAAAGAAATTATGCAAGAATGAGTTTGTGGTATTACAATTATCGGAAAGAGGAGGAAAGCTCTACTGTACCGATTTAGGAGAAACGGTAAGAATGTCTGGGGAAGCAGTGCCTTATTTAGAAGGATATATCAATGTATAGATATATCTAAATTATTGATTTAGTACAGAATCTTCTTATTAAGGCCCGGATTTCTTGTCACCTGGTAGCTTTCCATTATTCATAAATTGGGTTTGACTATAACTGGAAGCTGCTTCCGGAGTGAGGCTAGGGGCGTTGTGCGCCAATAGTTCTTTCCCCATTTAGGTCATAGCACTGACTCATTAACTGAGCTGGCTATGGCCTTTGTTGTGACTTTAACACTTAATACAGAAAGTTAGTCGTATTTAGTATCACTACTTTAATTTTGACAATAGAAATCCGAGCTATAGATAAAAAGTTAGTTATTTTTTTCATGTCCGCTAATAACTGCTTCAATCCGCATATGATTGGTTAAAGAGGACTTTAGCATCCAATGATTTTTCATAGAACTGAATAGCTTCCTTTGCATTTCCGTCCATCATCAAAAAAGGGACCAATTGCAAAGTCATAATTAACAACTCCTTAAGGTTTTTTCTATTTTGTCCGTCCATGGTTGTAATTATAGCTTATAATAGTGACAAGAATTGTCATAACTTTTTAGCGGAGTAATATTATGCCCAAATCTAAACGGCTTATGGAATTGATGATGATCGTCAACCGAAAGCGAAAGTTCACAGTCAAAGAACTTGCCAACGAGTTTAATGTATTGCCGAGGACGATATTAAGGGACTTACAGGAATTGAGTGAGTTAGGGGTTCCATTGTATTCGGAAGTATGTTCTAACTACCTTGAAAATTAGTCTTAACTGCCACTTCATGAGATAAGTAGATCAGATTCCTGTCTATCAGAAAGGGGACCTCGTATTGCGTTACAAGTATTGTAGTATTGTTTTTGGCATTATCGTCCTTGTTTTTATGTTAGCAGGCGGTGGCAAGGAGCAACCTAATGAAGGAGGTTACATTCCGACTAGCCAGAGTTCTGCTACACCTGGCAATTTAAGTCCACGAGCATGGATTAACATAGCATCTATACATATGGTTGACGCAATGACGGGGTGGGCCATGAGCCAAGAGTCTTTATTGAGGACCGTCGATGGTGGGGCTAGTTGGACAGACGTTACCCCGAAGGGTATTGGAAGTCTGAGGGAAGGTACATGGTCAGTTTATGATATGCAAACTGTTTGGGCTGTTTTTAATGTGGAATCATCAACGGGCATTACCATTTACCGTACCACAGATGGAGGGCGAAAGTGGGAAAGTGCTCAAATTAATACAATCCCAGATCATGGTAGAGTTACTTCGCTAGCTTTCCTTGATTCTACGCATGGTTGGCTGTTGATCAGCTATGGTGCTGCTATGGGTTCAGAATCAATAGGAGTGTTCCAAACTAGTGACGGTGCTGCAACTTGGAAGTTAACTGCCTCGGTAACCACCAATCAGGAAATACCCAAAGGAGTGCCTTTAACGGGTGCTAAGAACGGACTCAGATTTGTCGATCAGAAAAACGGTTGGCTAACAGGGTTTTCACATGCTAACGGAATTTGGCTGTATTCCACATCCGATGGGGGACAGACATGGATGCCCCAAAGCATTGTCGCTCCACCAGGTTATCAAACTGGGGGAGGATCGGTGAGTACCGAACCACCGCATTTTTTTGGGCGAAAAGTTGGATTATTGCCAGTTGAATTTAGAGGTCAAACACCGCCAGTATTAGTTTTCTATAGGACTCAGGACGGAGGAATGAGTTGGACTCCAACAACCCCTGTCCAGTCTGCACAAGAATCATTAGAATCATATTGGGGATTTCATTGGAGTATTATCGATGCAACACATATTTTCGTGTGTGACGGCTATAAGTTATATTGCACATTGGATGGCTCGCACTCATTCGTCTCCATTACACCGAATATAAGTCTAAAGAACCTTCAACAGCTGGATTTTGCTTCGGAACAATTAGGATGGGCAATCATTGATGGAGGCTTATGGAAGACCAGCGATGGTGGGCACACTTGGATTCAAGTTAAGGCTTCTTAAGTGACTCTTTAAGAAGATTCACCACTTTGTACTGAAGTTTGGAATGATTCAGCGTTCATTGGGTTGAATAGTCAGAAGATGAATGATGTAAGGTGAAGAGTTTTTATGCGAGTAATTAAGGTATTCGTACTTGTATTGATAGTACTAACGCTGATAGTAGGTTGTTCTTCCAATGTCACAGAAGAACAATCGAAGCTTAGCAAGTCAGAGATTGAAAATGGTTTGTATTTTATAGATGTTGCAACTAATGCGTTATATGATGATTTAGCGATTAAAATCTTGGAAGTTGTTCAGTCCGCGATAAATTCAAGAACACTGTTACAGATAATAGCCCAATAGATTGATACAAGGCTAAATCAATATATTAGGGCATTTTTGTTACTAAGCCAGCGCATATCAACTTGTGGTTCTGATAATTGTTCAAGCTTTGGATGCAATTATAGGTTTTAAGATTAGTAATAAGTTTAAAACTTATGGTCCAATGTTGACATCGATTGGAAACCTTATATTTTTCATATGGTTGATTTATTAGATATTATAATTTTGTCAATTAACTTTTTTATTAATAATAACTATTTTCTAAAAACATTTAGAACTTAATATACTTTAAAATTCAAGGCTTTATTGCATAAAAACCAAGAGAGTAATAATTTTTATAATGCGAATATAGCAGATGAAACGAATGCCCAAAGTGATGATCGACTTTACTAGGTCCATCAAACTTCTCATAAATATGATTACGGCCTGGAGAAAATTGACTATGTTTGGGATGGGGGCGAGAAATGAAATGGAATGGGAGTTTGAGGGCTATACAATAAATACCGATAAATCTTTGGTGTCTGTGGATAGGGTAAAGGAATTTTTATCGGATAGTTATTGGGCTAGCGATAGATCGAAAGAGCTTATTGAAAAAACTATAATGAATTCATTTTGTTACGTAGTATGTCATGAAGAAGAGCTGGTTGGTTTTGCGCGGGTCGTGTCTGACTATTCAACGATAGTTTGGATTTGTGATGTTTATATAGATAGGAATCACAGGGGAAAAGGGCTCGGTAAGAAATTAATAGAATGTATACTTGAGACCCCGGAGTTCAAAAATATCAGGAGCTCTTTGGTAACTAGAGATGCGCATAAATTGTACGAGCAATTTGGGTTTGAAAGCGTTGAATCAAGATTTATGACACGAAAGGCATTAGGATAGTATTTAGGGGCCACCGTTCATAGCGATCTCTGAACAGAAAAGTGTGGTACTACGGATTTACGACATCAATAAAAATTGCAACAAATAGTCCATCCTACTGCGTGTTAAGGGGTATAGCCAAACCTGGCTATACTCCTTAATTTTATGTCATTTCCTGTGACGATTGGAGCGCAAATTTCAAAAAACAACTGGCTTAAGCACATGCCAAATACTCAGTCAGATGATGTGTCATTAGGGCATTTTGCACCTCAAAACGAAATCCGTTAGGTGTAGGGTGGTATTGGGATTATCCAGATCGATATCCATTATTTCTTCGTCCTCCGGCAGTGGGTCCTATTAGCGATTTGAAAGAACGGGCCTTGGGCTTTAAACGGGGACTTTTGTTCCAGACCGTCCATCCAATAGCAAGTTCTCTTAACTGGAAAGGCATGCTAGAGGGAGGGGTTAATCATACGAAAATATTCAGGAAGATACCTGAGTGTATGGAGAACACCAACAACCTTAAAGAAATGTTGTTGGTAATTTTCACTGGACAATAGGTAGCTTGTGAATCTTTTGCTAATATCTGTGCTATAATTCTAATGAAACACAAGAATTGATCAATAGTGAGGGGCCTATGCAGGAAATAAAATACTATTTTAATGATGTTGATGGAAATATCGAAATTAAAAGGTGTAATAATGCTATACATACATCAAAGGCTCATTTCCACAAAGAAATTTCGATTGCTTTGGTGGAAGATGGACACAGCAATGTGGAATTAGGGACTTTATTGAAGAGAATTATTTAACCAATATAATGATAAGTGACCTTTCAAGGATTTCAAATATGAGTAAGTATTCCTTAATTAGACAATTTGAAAACAGCCTGGGGCTTTCTCCTCATCAATATATCATCAATCTTCGTGTAAACTATGCGAAAAATCTTTTGAAAGGCAACAAAAGTATTTCGGAAATTGCAGTAGAAAGTGCATTTTATGACCAAAGCCATTTTATTAAATGCTTTAAAGAATATACAGGGGTAACACCAAAAAAATATAAGAATTAGTATGATGCAATGCAATTTTTTACAATAAAAATGACAATATCTTATTTATAATAAGAGGATGATCTTTGTCTTGGCAAAGGTTATCCTCTAGAGTTTTATGCATAGCCAGAGTGGGCAGTTATAACTATCAAATAAAATGGAGGTTACTTAAATGAAAACAGTGATTATTGTTGATAAAGAATTGCCACTTGGTCTTATTGCCAATACATCGGCAGCTTTGGGGCTTAGCCTAGGAAGTAATATTCTGGTTTAGTTGACCCCTGTAAAATTTTAAACCCTTGCTCAACAAAGCAAAAGCTATGACGATTATGTTAATAATTAATAAAATGGAAACTGAAGATGAGGTGAATATGTGAGCAGTAAATTTAAAATAATATTTGTTATGATTATTTGGGGTAGCATAGGTGTTTTTGCTCGTAATATTTCAATTTCCCCGATACTACTTGCTTTTAGCAGAGCGATCATCGCACTACCAGTTGTTTATATTTTTATTAGGAAGGATAAGCAGAAATTATTCTCCTTTATCCACAACAAAAGTGCAAGGCCTGTTATGCTAAGTGGTATGTTAATCGGGCTTGCTTGGGTCGCACTCTTTATGGCATACCGCTTTACAAGCGTAGCCAATGCAACCTTGGCATACAATATGTGTCCCATTTATGTGTTGATTTTGGCACCAATCCTATTAAAGGAAAAACTCTCAT
>NZ_JYNH01000035.1 GCF_000960765.1 Desulfosporosinus sp. I2
GGATTTCCTTGCTCTGCTGAAGCCGTGAGTAGCTTTAGCCCTCCCTCCACATCTTTGGGAACCTCTTTGCCTTCTAGGTACAACTTACCTAGCGTATATTGCGCAAAATCGTTTTCCTGCTCGGCAGATGCTCTCAGCCATTTGACGGCTGCTTCCACATCCTTCGGGATCTCTTCTCCAAACAGATACAGCTTTCCCAGGGCATATTGGGCAAATTGATTTTCCTGTTCTGCAGACAACTTGAACAACGCCACAGCTTTGACTATATCTTTTTCTACATGGTTGCCGTCTCGGTAGAGCTTACCCAAGGCATATTGAGCCTGAGCATTGCCATTTTCCGCCGCCTTCCTCAGCCATTCCAGCGCTCTCTCTACATTTTCAAGCGCGCTATCAGCCTCAAGATAAATCTTGGCAAGTAAATACTGGGCATTCACATTGCCCAGCTTGGCGGACGGCTCTAAGTTATCGACAGCCTTGACTGCATCTTTTTCTGTGCCGGTACCCGTATAGAGCATTTGACCAAGGCGATACTGAAGCTTATCATCGTGGCTTTCGGCTTCCAACTCAGAAAAGCCGATAAAAGCATTTTTGAAATACTGATCAGCCTTCATAGCATCTATTTCTGTGCCCACTCCATTGCGGAACATTTTTGCAACTTCGTAAGAAGCGTAAACGTTCTTTTGCGCTGCAGATTTTTGATATAAAGAGAAAGCTGTCGTAAAGCTTTGTTCTACCCCTTGACCACGATAATAAAGGCCGGCCAAGGAATACTGCGCATATTTGTGATTCTTGGCAATTGCCATCTTGAACCAGTTAGCTGCTTCTTCGTAATTCTGAGGTGTCCCTAAACCCGTAGCATACATTTTACCGATTCGGTATTGGGTGTATGGTCCCGGCTTTTTTATTTCTACCTCTCTTAATGCGATAAGTGCCCTAGTGTACCATTCTTGAGCTATATCAGGATTCATCTCCACGCCAAGTCCGTCCATGTGCATCCGACCTAGATCGTGAAGAGCAAGAGCATTGCCAATTTGAGCCTCCTCTAAGAACAGACGATAGGCTTCAGTAAAGTTTTGCTCCATCTCATCACTGCCATAAAGAATCGCACGTGCTTCTTTGTACCGATCACTCCATTCCACGCTGTAGTTAGTTTCTTGGAAATCAGCGATTGTATCTTCTAAATCCTCTTTTGATGACTCTCCTTCGAGAGTACCCTCAACCTCTGTGCCTTGTTCGATTTGATTCTCGACTTCATCCCCTTCCACATTCATCACAGTATCTTCATTTATATTCTCGCTTTGCCCCTCTTCATATTCGCCTTCAATATCTTGCCCTGCGATCAATTCCTCTTCCATGGTCACCATGTTTGAAACTTTAGCCGCCGATTCCAACTTTCTAATTTGATCGGCCATGACCTTGGGATCTCCAAATTCCTTATTGAGGGCGAAAGATTCTTGCAGAGCCTCTTTAGTGAGAGCTTTATCCAGTTTCAAGTTTCTGCACTTCCTACCTTGAGGGGTGAGAAAGGTGATGTCTTTTCGGGTATCAGTCCAGACCACTTGATAGTCAAGTTTTTGCATGTTGGAAATGAAATTGACTCGGTCAGTAGAATTTTGTTTGCAGGTATCAACAGCTAAACGGAGATTATCCATCCAACTCTGTTCATCTTTCTCGGCTCTGTGCTCCCCACTGGACTCCCTCTGAGCTCCTTCATGATCAATCATGCTGATATCTTGACTTTCACTAAGTTGATCCTCGACTCCATCCTCTTCATATTCGCCTTCAATGTCTCGCCCTGAGATCAATTCTTCTTCAACAGGTACCATGTTTGAAACTTTAGTTGCCAATTCCAACCGTCTGATTTGATCGGCCATGGCCTTGGGGTCGCTAAATTCCTTATTGAGGGCGAACGATTCTTGTAGAGCCTCTTTCGTGAGGGATTTATCCAGTCTCAAGTTTCTACACTTCCTGCCTTGAGGGGTGATAAAGGTGATGTCCTTCCGGGTATCAGTCCAGACCACTTGATAGCCAAGTTTTTGCATGTTGGAAATGAAATTGACTCGGTCAGTAGAATTTTGTATGCAGGCATCCACTGCTAACCGTAGTTCGTGCATCCAACTTTCTCCTCGCTCTTTGGCCCTCCTCTCCCCTGTGGATTCTTTTTGAGTTCCTTTGTGTTCGATTATACTGAGATTGTGATTCTTACAAAGTTGATCTGAGAAGTCTTTCAACTGCTCCATCTGCCAAGGACTTTGTTGCCATTTCAAACCCGTCTCCATGTTGACAGTGTTAAAAACAAAGTGGTTGTGGAGATGTTCCTGATCCAAATGAGTTGAAACGACTATCTGAAAACCAGAGAACCGCTCAAATTCTTTTGCTAAACAAACGCCGATTTCGTGGACCTGCTGCGGTTTAACCTGCTCGGCTGGATGAAAGGATTGAACGAAGTGGATAAACTGTCTGCCGTCTTGTTTGTTGTAGGCAGCTTTAACCATTAGCATCTCTTCAAATGCCGTTTCAGGCACGCAATTAACACCCGTAACGAGATCAGTTTTATTCGGGTTCATAATATAGTCCAAGACAATCTTAGAACTGTCTTCATCTTTCAGAACCCTTTCGATGGCCATCATTTCAGTATCAAAATCATTGACTTTGATCTTCTCAGGATTCGTAATATAGTGAATTGCCTTCTGAAGACTTCTTATTTCTTTGTTCGCGCGATTAATGAATTCAATGACCGCAATATGTCCTTCACCCCATTCATATTCGATTTAAGGTGCACGAGAATTTCAGGATCTTTAATTTTCCCGATGTGACATAAATGAGTAAGCTGGTTCAGGTTGTTGGCCATTCCACTAAGCTGCCGGAGCAGCTTGGGCACGTCTTCAACAACGTAAATCATTCCTCGGTCCTCCATCTGCAGCATGTAGTCAGATAGCGCGCAATTACCGGCGGCTTTCGCTTTTTCCTTAAGTACCTTCTTTTTTTCTTCTGTGACCCAAATGACAACTCGCTTTGGTTTAGCCCTCATTCATCCTTACCTCTTAATGGTTAGATTTCCTGGTCATATTCATCTTCTACTACTTCCTCACTGACCTTGCTACTCCAAATCATATTTAGTCGTTTTGCTTCCATTTCTCTTGGGGTAAGCTCCTGATCAGCATAGGAATTCACATCTACGCCATCCTCCAGGCCCCAACGGATCTCCAGCATTTGATCTACGTCATAGGAAGGATCAGCGTACTTTGAAACATCAATTCCCTTTTCCAAACCGATCTCAATTTGTTTAAGTTGCTGTGGATCAAATCTTTCCAGTTTTCTATAATCCTCTATGCTTTTTCTTTGAATATTTTCTTGATGAGTTTCGCTTTTATCTCCATGGACTTCCAAGCCCTCACAAAGAGCTTGGTACTCCTCTAATAAAAATTTCCCACTCACAATGCAATTCTTCGAATAAATCTTTATGGCATCTTCCAATTCCTTTAAATTTTCAGAAGTCGCAAACCTAGGAAAATCCTTGCAAAAACTAATTTTTCTTGAGATTCCCGAATACAAAAATGAAGAAACTGCGAACCAATCTTTATTGTTTGACATACACTACCCGCCTTTCAATCCTCTGGTCTAAACTCGCCAATATTTGGCAGAATCTTCGAAGTTTTTCAGTATCCAAGAGGGGTTTGGGGACGCAGTCCCCATAAGAGGGTTTGGGAGGCACTCCCAACAAGCTACTTGGGTGCGTGAGCACCCAAGTAGGAAGCTTGCCATGACAAAAGACGCAATCTGGGGCGGTGATATTGAAAAAGAAACTAGGCTTTTGCTGCTTAACTTATTTGTCACTTTCAAGCTCCCAATAGCTCATTTCTACCTCCATCGCCTCAATAAGCTCATCAATGGTCTCTATCTTCTCTTCATATTCAGCAAATGCCTTAAATTCACTCACAAGACTGACAGCTACTTCGCCGCCGTTGAATATCTTGATTAGCTCTAATAACCTTAATAAGCTTGAGTTCATTACTTTTCAATGCCTCCTTTCACATCTCGGCCTCTTCTTCAAAGTCTTGTCCACCCCTCCCTTGCTCCATCTCTTTGAAAAAAGAGACTAAATCTTCGTTCCAGTCTTTCCCCTTTGGGAAGTGATGGGCTAAAGAGTAATTTGGTTTGTACTCTTCTACCCATCGGTCTAGTGCATTGCGGCCCCACTGATCGTTGTCCAAGCAAAATATGATCTGATTGATTTCAGGATGGTCTTTGAGGTAATGTTTTAAAGCAATATCTCCTAAACACCCAAGGGCTAACATGTGATCCTTATTCTCAGACTCAAAATGTCTAAGGAATGTAGCATAGCTTAATGCGTCAATAGGTGCTTCAAAGACTCGAATGGTGTTGCTTGACCCTGATATATTGAACGCAAAGGCTTTGTCTGAGTTAGCCACATCCCCCCGGTATGAGCTACCCAAAGTATTTGTGCTCCGAACTGAAGCATATCTGGCAGCGCCTTCCTTATCGTAGCCAACGAAGACACAGGATCGATGAGTGTTTTCGTAAATCTTTTTCTGTTTGACCATAGAAATAACAATGTCCTTGTCTATCTTTCGGGTGTTGATTAGATAGGCAAAGACATGTTTGTAGGTGCTATTCTTTTCGGGTAAAACAAATTCTCCTTTTTCCTCCTTTTCTTTTTCAATATCCCTTGGAACTCGATATAGCGAATCGTTTTGACTAGAGCTTAGCCCCAGTAGTTGTTTTACAGCATCAACCCAGCTTTTTTTCTCCGTGTACATGACAAATTGGATTGGCCCGCCGCCTGCATTAGCAGAAAAACAGTTCCATTTGCAACCAGCACCGTCAATACGTAAACCGCCAAAGCCGGGAACTTTGTATTCTTTAGGTGTGACTTTCTCAACAGGATAACCAGACTGACGGGCGTATTCGAGAATATTGATCTGGTTAGCCTGAGCAATCTGCTCATCGGTGAAAAGCTTTCCCATGTAGGTTCACCTCCTTTCACTTTGATTTAAGGTATTAAAAAAAGACGCAGTATTTTGCGCCTTGAGATTATTGAGTTCACTGTGTTACCATTGTTCATTTTCAAGCTTATATTTGATCTTGGATACTTCATAGATTACGCCTATGCGAAAATCCCATAAGGCTTTTAGCTTCATTCCATTATGCTGGCTATACCAGTTAACTCCATCCGTATATACATGATCAAACATTGGAGTAATATCAACTGTCTTGGCCTCGATGACTCCTTTTTTATGTCCAATTCCGGAAGAAATGGAATGAGTTCCATTATAGGCATAGCAGATATCGATATAAGTAAAATAGTAGGCTAGATGGTTTGTTCTGCTGAATTCAAAAGGATTTCTCGCTATATTCTTTATGCTATTTCTCATTCTATCTCTATTCCAGGACAGGACTAAAACACAATCATTAGCTAAATCCACTCTTTTTATCTGGGTCTCTTCAGAATCAAGCCAAATTTGATTACCCAATTCGTTCTCATAAGACAGAGGAAAGGGATAACTAATTTCTTTATCAAAGCTCTCTTTGTTGTACAAGATGGTTGTCAGCAAGTCACTTTTTAAGTCTTCCCTGATGAGGCTCAACATATAGGCTAAGATAACGTTCTGATCCTCTTTACTATGTTCATATCGTAGAGTTTGCCGAACGAAATCCATAGCATAGTTGAATTCCCAACTGGGTTGTACCTTCAGTTGCTCTTCTTTACGAAAAGTCTTTCTCCAAAAGCTTTCAAACACGTTTGTATGTACCTACCTTCCCCTTCTATTTTAAAAAGGTTGAGAGAATTCTAATGGTATTATTATAAATTCTCTTCTGAGAAAAAGGGAGATAGTGCATCAGTGAAAGCAATTCGTTGCATACTCTCAGGTACTTTTCTTCTTCAAAGGCTTTTTTGATTTGTACAAAGAAGTGAAGATATTGGAAATGGGCTATATCCCCTGCCTGATAACGAATCGCTGGAGAACATTTCGATAGTTGACTATAAAATTGGAGCAAAGCCATTTTCGCCTGTAGATTGACGTGACGATCTACATTGTTATCCCAATTATCATACGGTTGTATTATGGCTTGAAGTTTTTTATCCATTGTTCTAACTCCATTCGATAATTAACTATAGGTACGATATGGAAAGATATATAAACAATGCGGTGTTCCCGCCTTTAAAATTCAAGCTCGAAATCCTTAATATGCACTGGAGTATAGTTTGGTGTGTTTGTTACTTCGGAAGTAAAGTCATTATTTTCTCTTAACGAGTAATAGTTCACGCCACCCACGATAATGTGATCGACAATCTCTATACCCAAAGGATCAAAAATATTAACCATATTCTGAGTTACTCCAATATCTTCTCGACTAGGGGTTGTGTCTCCACTGGGATGATTGTGGGCCAGCATTATGGCTTTACAACTGCAATCTAACGCTCGTTTTAGAATTTCTCTGGGATAGATAGGAGCTTGGTTTACCGTTCCTTCGCTAAATATTTTGGTTTCGATGATTTTAAACTTTGTATCCAAAAAAGTTACCATAAATACTTCTTTGTCCCGTTTTCCCTCAAGTAAAGCTACAAAGTATTTTCCGGCATCATAAGGATTATTAAAAACCACTTTTGTCTCCTTTTCCAGTGTTCTTAGTACGTTATAGCTTTTAATGAGTTCTTTTATAAGTTCGATTTTTTCTAGTTGCCTGGGAGTTGGATTAATAAGTTGAGGGTGATCAAGGATATTAAAAAAAGAATTGGAATCAGAATACTCTTTGAGCCTGGCGTGGGAAAGGCCGGTAAGCCCGGCCAATCCATTTAGGAAATGATTTTCTAAGACTTGGTTGTGCAAGGGATTCATTCGTTAACCTCCTTGCTGTCTGCTATTAGAATTCGGATAGCGTCAAGTTTTTCCAGCAGAGGTAAGGGTAGATCAACTTGGTCAAGATGATTTAAAAGGTTTATCCCATATTGCTCAAGATAAAGTTTTAGACTATCCTTTTCATTTTCGGTTGGTTCGGTGAGCTTGATAAGTAGTTCTTTGAATTGCGTAAGGTCTTGATTTTCAGTCGGCATGATTAATGCCCCTTTCTTGTTCGAAATATAAAGTTAGCGCGCTCTCTATGATTTGCTCAATCTCAGCTGGTTTTTGACCAGCATGAAAAAATTTGGTTACCAGTTTGGGTTTAAGTTTAATTCCGGCTGGTTTCTTCGTTTTTTTGTTCTCTTCTCCATAAAGAATTGAATAAATGTTATCTCCACTTAATTTGCCTTGCTCTGATAATCCTCTCATTCTTTCCGCTTTAACCATGTCAATCTTGAAATTGTTAATTGATATAATATCCTCAATTATTTGCTGCTCGTTTTTTGATAGATAAGATAGGTAAACAGCAGGACGCAATGCTATCTTTTCTTCATCCACCCTATTCAGCAATCCCTCAATAAGAAAGTTTAATCGAATATACCGCTGGATATTAGTTCGGCTCATCCTGTTGTTATCCGCTACTTTTTCCGCACTTATCCCTCGCGGCCCCACTGGGGCCACTTGTTCATAATCCCTGTATTCATGCGGGTTTTGTGGCATTTTCAGTGCATTAATTAGCTCTTGTTTTTTTCCGGTTGCTTTGGCTGCTTCAAGCTGCATTTTTAAGGATTTCGCTAATTCTGACGGTAACATATCCGAGGGTGATCGCTGTTCGAAATTGGAAATAGTAACGATTAATGAGGCTTCATCATCACTGATATTTTCCCGAATGTCTGCTCTGATTTTAGTAAGCCCGGCTAAACGGGAGGCATTGACACGGTTGTGCCCGGCTAAAATCTCAAATTTATCGTCAGCAATTGGCCTAACGACAATGGGTTGAATGACACCGTTTTCTTTGATACTTTCTACCATGTTTTCTAAACGTTCGCCAGTATAAAGTTTAAACGGATGATTTGTAAAAGGAACAAGGTTGGCAATCTCTAATTCAGTGATCGCTTCCTTGTTCCTTTCTATAGGTGTTTCTTTAATCGGACCACCAAACATATCTTCCAAAGATAAGAGTTTTCTTTCACTCATTCGCCTCATACTCCTTTGCAAAGTTCTTGTAGGCTACAGCAACTTTGCCTTTAGGGTCAAATTCTATAATGCTCTTGTAATTAAGAACAGCTTCACCCACTTTGACGCTAACAGGAATTTTGCTTTCGTAGATTTTAATATGACTGCCGTATGAGTCGTTGATGAGGGTGACGATTTCTTTACTTAGTTTCGTACGCTCAGTGAACATGGTGATGAGTATCCCATCAATCTCAATTGCAGGATTTATACGACGCTTGACTCGGATAATGTTCCTTAGTAGCAGTTCTAAGCCTTTGGCAGATAGATACTGGGGAGCTGCAGGAATCAGGACCCGATCACAGGCAGCCAGAGCGTTAATCGTTAGCATACCTAATGAGGGCATGCAGTCGATGATGATGTAATCATAGAAGGGTCTAAGTTGATCAAGGATGGCCTTTAAAGTAATCTCTCTGCTCATGGCATTAACTAGATTAACCTCTATAGCTGCTAATTCTATACTGCACGGCAGGATATCGAGGTTACTGAAGGAAAGAATGTAATCACTTCTCAGAGGCAGTTCTTTTTCTTCGAGGATATCTGCCATAAGGTGATAGAGCGTTATGGGAAGCTCGTCTGGTTGGTCGATACCAAAACTCATGGTGAGATTAGACTGGGGATCGCAGTCAACGAGTAGAACCCTTTTACCTTTCTCGGCAAGGGAATAACCAAGGTTGATGGTAGTGGTAGTTTTGCCTACGCCTCCTTTTTGGTTGGCTATGGCAATAATTTCGCATTGATTCATTGACTTCATCGTTCCTTTCGTAAAATAGCGTTTACGCCGGGCTTGTGACCGGCTAGCCGCATTACCCGCCCGCGATGGGCGGTCACTCTGCGATTAAAGATAAAACCCCTCAGAGCATTTTCTGAGGGGTTAATTTTCTTTATATCGTCTAAGATATTCTCTTGAAAATCAAAAACATTGGCCAATGAGAGTTGATTAAAATAGGACAATGTGTTCACTCCATCCTTGTTAGAGATTATAACGTATAAATTCATTTTCAATAGGTCTAATTCTACCTGTACAAAGGTCATCTGCGATACCAATTGAATTACAGTTTTCCTTATTTGGATGGATGCACTCAATCACGTCTGTGTTAAGAGGTATATATGCCAACCTTTGAAAACAACAAATCATACAATTAGAGCAATCAGTGACTACTAGATCTTCATCAAGAATCTCTGTTTTTCTTATAAACGGAACATTGTACATTGAGTCAAACTTTGAATGTCGTCTATTGTAAATAAAGCGTTCTAACAGAACTCCAATCACTGGTATTTTAAGAATAAGCATAATTACTCATCCTCTCTATTTTTAATCCTTCAGCACCAAAAATGAAATACCGGCTACATAGAAATACAAAGGGGCATACTGCCATATCACCCTTTAAGGGTAGTCTTTCCTTCATGGAGAAACGGCGACCTTGTTGTGTCTTGGAAGATTTGAGTCCTTCTGCCTTATTGCCCTTTAATAATAAGATCCGGGCAGGATGAGTAACGAGAGTTGCTTAAGGTTCAAGAGGATACCTCTTCTTTTGGTCCTTCCGGTAATGGCCGCCAATGCGTGATCGAGTCGAGAAAGAATCCTGTGTTGTCAGGAATCCCGTGCCATTCTCCATCCACATATTCTGCTCGATAGATATTGTCACCATCCCAAATCAGTACCATTGTGTATTCTTCCGGCAATTGCTCATTTACGGATAACCAGCCATCTTGATACGTTAATATTGGGATATCCCCTTCAGGCCATTCTCCTTTCGCAATCTGTCCGTTCTTTAAAATTTCGTACTGATTTCCTGCTTGGATTTCTCTTATAGGATCAATTATGGCCATTTCCTTTTCAAATTTACTATGATCCTTAAGAAAAGACTGTTTCTCAAAGTAACTCATTCCCACTCCTTTGGAGGATTTTCTTTGATCGGTACTAAGACATGTTTCATTTGCCATCTTTGCTGTTCTCCACCCTTCTCTAAATATCGCTAGCAATCGGCCGGGCTTGTGACCGGCTTGCCGCATTACCCGCCCTGGTAGGCGGTCACTCTGCGCTCAAAAAAGCCCCTCAGTTTAAATATTACTGAGAGGCTTACATTTAGATATCAGTCTAATGGCTTTAGAAATACCGATAATACTGGGTTTTACTCAATATGCCGTTCTTCCCATCTCTTTATTTTGGCATAATCATTAAGGTCACCCTGTGCTTCATCGAACGTTTTTCTCCAAGGTAAAATATTCAAGCACTTCCATCCTGCCTTCCCTGGCTTTTGATACCGTGCCTTGAAATATATTTTTTCACGAAACGGCAACTAGTAATTTCTGTTTTCAGGAACCCTGTTGGACATAGCGTGTTATCCGGTTTATGAAGATTGGGGCACATACAACATCTAAACTTTTCGCAGACATTGGTCTCGACTATTTTCTGATTTTCCAGCATCGTATTTCTCATCTCCTTAAAAACATTAGGCTATAACAGTTTTTTCTTCACCGTCTTGAGTTGTAGGACTAACCCAAATTGTATCCATACTCAGCTCAAACTCTACTTTCTCATCAGCTTTTGCCAAAGCCATGAGCGTTGACATACACACCGCCTCTGCAGCGTCTGGAGGATAAGCATTCCCGATATATTCTCGAGCCTTGGCATCGGAGCATCCCTCAATCTGAAAGGGTCTTCCGTCAGGCAAATGGGTTGAGAAAGATTGCAGCATGGCTAATTCATAGGTTGTCAAAGGTCTGTGCCAGGTTCCATCTTCTGAGATAATAATCCAAACTCCCCGATCTGTATCCTCAGGTAGTCTGGGATCAGCGACGGCGGCTGTACCGGAATGAATATCTCCACTTCCTGTCACAGTTTTTGAAGTCTGATTCCAAGCTTGAACACCATAGGAGCCGGATCGAGGGGTGCAGCTAAGACGAGGATCAGCAATGACCTGAGCTCCACTCTGGATATCTGTCACGCCTGTTACCGTATTCCCTGTTTTTTTCCACTGTTGGATTCGATATTTGTCTGTATATCTACCTGGGCGGTTAGAAATTCTTGGATCGGCAACAGCCAATGCCCCGCTACCAAACCGAGTTCTTGTAATGCATAGAGATGACTCATCTATTCTAACCACTTTATATACTCCTGGATGTCTTCCATTTCTTTGCATCAATCTCGGGTCACTAATACTAATACAGCCATTAGTAGGACCGATTGCTCCTGTTATGGTTGGACCTACCTGATCAAAACAGCAAACTCGATATATGGATGCGTGAGTATCATTTTTATAATTTGTCCTGGGATCAGCTATGGCAGCACATCCACTGCTTCCATTAACCTTTGCCCTAGCTGTAATAGTTCTGGATGGTCTTTTCCATGACTGAACACCGTATGCTCCACCTCCACGCGGAACATAGGTTATCCCGTAGTTCTGCCATTCTAATTCGTTAAGGTCGCGCCAGTCACCACCAGCACGAATGAGTGCTAGTCTTACCCATGTTTTCCATTGCAACTGTGGAAGACGGTGCAGCCATCCGCAAGCAGCAGTATCTCCAGGTGAAGGCAAAGGCCCGATGACATCCCCGATTGTCCTTAATGGCTTTTTCGGGGGAAGATAGATGAAGTTGGGTATTTTGTTTTCTTGTCTGGCCATGATTTGGAAACGAATCCGATTTTGACCCAACTCTCCTACTTCGCCAAGATTGTGACTTGGGTTCATATCAACTGCGTAACCGTATTTTTTGAGTAGATTTTTAATTGCGGCCAGAATAATTTTACCTCGGCTCGTAATGCGGGGAACGTTTTCAAAATGAATGATCTCAGGTACTTTTCCACCGTAAACATCACATGCACTTAGCGTTAATTCTAGTCCTCGCAGCGTAAGCAAATTCAATGCCTGGTATTTCTCTGTTTCGGCTGATTTTGCCGGCAATAGTCCGGAAAGTCCCTTGCACGGAGGGCTGAGAAATACTTTATTGGGGACTTGATACCCAAAGGCCACCCATAGATCCCCTGGAGTAACTTCCTGCCAGTCTTCGGGTGGTTCTTGGGCATGGAAGCTGATGTATTGCTCCCTGCTGAATAGATCCATTACTTTGGCAGTTGACTCGCCGGTAATGAGATCATGGTTTTGGCAGGCTAGGGGGTCACAATCAATAGCTACAAGTAATCTGTATTTGTAAACTTGACCAGCGTATTCCACCTTTGTTCTAGTAGCACCGGCAGAAAACCCGCCGATGCCACCGAATAGGACAGCTAGGGTTTTTTCTTGCATGGGATCACCTCTAAATTAAATTTCTAAAGCAAAAACAGTAGGAATAATCCTACTGCTCTTAAAGTTCATTTTCCCAGTCATCTTCTATTTCCTGGTCATTTCTTATTTCCCATTCGCGTTCATTACCTGTTGATAAATTCTCTCTTTCCTGAAAGTTTGATCTTAGATTTTCTTTGTATATGTTCGCAAGCATTAAATTATTTTCCTTGAATGAGGATATATAGGCACCCATTAATTGCCTACTATTAAATTCGGAATAATTAAGAACATATCCGGCCTCTTTTGCCAAACAACGTATGAATTCTCTGGTGGATCGACCATTCCCTTCCCGAAACGGATGATAGGCATTAATTTCAGATGTGTAGAAAGCTAGCCTATCACTAAATTTATCAAAGCCTAAGTCTTTAAGATGATCTTCTTTTTTCAACTGCCTAAATAGACCATTGCATAGAGGCTCGATGAACTGTTGAAGGGCAAACACTGAATTTCCTTTAGCAATGTTTACAACTCGAATTTGACCAGCCCAATCATAGATGTCTTGAAAAATATAATGATGTATTTTCTTTAGGTGGGGCAAATCAAAGTTACCTTGAATAGGATTCTTTTCT
This sequence comes from Desulfosporosinus sp. I2, assembly GCF_000960765.1. Taxonomy (GTDB): domain Bacteria; phylum Bacillota; class Desulfitobacteriia; order Desulfitobacteriales; family Desulfitobacteriaceae; genus Desulfosporosinus. The sequence continues at coordinate 12,958 of NZ_JYNH01000035.1, forward strand.
AAGGCTGCCAATCGAAAAAAAGTAAGTCCCCGTTCCATATCATGCAATTTTTCTGAATCACGGATTCCTAATTTATTTTTTAATATATCCGTTCCTGGATAGCAATACTCAAATTGTCCCATTCACAACCCACCTTTAATCCGCCTCACTACCTCGTCTTCAGATAAGGAGCCTTCGAGATATTGCTTGACTAATTCAGTTTCTTTTTCAGTAACCTCAAAGCCCTCGATAGCCATCGTTGTCTTTGCATTCGCTAGGATTAGCTTGATTTCTTCAGGAGATCGTTTCTTACTTGCTTTCATTTCATCACCACCATCCAAAATTACTTTATATCTAAAATGGAATAATCTACAATATCCATTATAACCTTTTTGATTTGTTTTTGACTTGATTTTGACTTATAATGTGCTTAAGATTTTTCTTTGGCCCTCGGCTCTGTCCGGGGCTTTTTCTTTTTGTAGACCGGCTATTCGCAGTAGTCGGTTACTCATGATACCGGCTATTTCAAAATCTACAGTATCATCATCAATGATCTGTGTTCTCTTTTTGTTGGCATACATAAGGGCGTAGGTCGGTTCGTCTGGTTTGATTAAGGATTCTCCCCTCCAAGGATTGTCCGCATCGGGATATCTTGCGTCTGATGCTACCTCCACTTCTACCGGTAACTTTTCGGCAGCCCAGGATTCAACTTGTTCGGTGTGATGCTGCATGACTTTGTTTTTTTGGTCATAGCTTGAAAGCTGCTGATTTGCATTGAGATCGGGATCGGCCCAGCCCTTTCTATCGTTCATTTTCTCGTAAGCTTGTTCAACGTCATCCCGCAGCTGCTTGGCCTGGTGGGCCAGGTTATTTGTTTCTTCCCAGCTGAGCCCTATAGATTTATAGAGTTTCTTTTTGATCCTGATCAGTTCCTTGGCTTTCATCAGAAACTCCCAGGCCTCTTCCCCATTCCAGGTGTACCGGAGTGCTGTATGTAGTTGAATCTTAAGTTCGAGTTCCAGCACACGCAGGACAGATTCTCTGGTAAAGATATTGCCAGCCACCTTAACATCAAAGCTTGGCATTGGGCTTAGTTGTGCCACTCCTTCCCCTACATAAACTCCTAACGATTCTTTGATTGTTGCTTTAATCCGACTCTCCATAAGCCTAATGGGCTGACTCAACCAGTCTTTTTTTTGCAACTCCAATCGTGATCGGCGGGCAGCCTCTTTTGCCTTCTTTTCTTTTTCAGTATCTTTCGGGGCTTTTTTTTGCCCTGCTCTTTCGGCTAGAGCTGCTATGAGAGCTGCTTTGGGAACAACTGCAAGTTCTGGGTTTTCGGTGATGTTTTGGAGGGCCAGGCGAACGGTTTTAGACTTGGCATTAAGACCCACTTTATCCTGAGATAATTCCGGCCAGATGGCCTGGGCCAGTTCTGATGATGAGGCCGTAGCCATGCCAGTGATAAGTTTCTCCGCGACCATCTGGATGATTTCCATTCGATCAGCTCTGATGAAACTGTTTTTTCTGCCCATCGGACGCCCGATGTTTTTCTGTACAGCCTGATTTTTTGTATTTGCCTTGGACATAGCTTCGCCCACACCCTTCCGTCCGACTTTACCGAACCTCTACTGAACATATTAAATTGCGGCTAATTGGGTTCCCGCGACCTCCCGGATGGAGGTTTCGATCCGTACCCAGCGGACCCAAGGCGTATTGACGCTCATCAGGCGGGCGAATTATGTTTGATGAAATATTCAGCATCTGCAGCTTTCTGGCGTATCATTCTAAGGTAATCTAGAGCACATTCATAATTGCCTTTTTTAACATCTTCTGTGATCCGCTTCACCCGATCACAGAGGTATTCAGTTTCCCATACCTTTTCAAACGAACTAATATCCAATTAAACCATTCCTTTCAAACCAGTTTCAGCAGCCTCGACCGTTACTCTTGTTACTTATAGCTCCTCTCCTTTATCTATCAGTTCTTTAATAACGTTTATGCATTCTTCTCTGGTCTGGTTTGTCTTTCCCTCATTTTCATCTATGTATCTTTCATATACATCCTCAAAATAATCCTCATCTTCGAGCATGTCCGCAATGTCTTCCAGGGTATAGTCATGGTTATAAAGGTAGTGAATAAAGTTGGTATAGTGCTCACTCATGCCAAAAGCCCTCTCATACCACTCACTGGCAAGGTCACTCTCATCAGATCCATTAGTATGCCAATCAGTTAAGTCCCCAACAAAAGATGATAAAAGCTCTCCGGCACTCTTGAATCCTGCTTTGTAAGCCAGTAGTTTTAAACTGCTATACTCTTTATCAGTAAGACTGACCTTTAAACCTTTTCTTATCCTGTCTGTCTGCAAGTCCTCATTCTGCTCCTTTGCTCTAAGTAAATAGTATTCGTTCATGCTTTTTTCTCCTTCCGAACTTATTCCCAGCAGAGCCAGCCGAGGATCTCTTTAGTACGTTCCTGTCTGATCAGGAAGCAGCCTTTAAATCTTTTATAAGGTTATCTGGTTTCACTACCGCTTCAAGCGAAATATAGCCCTTTGAAAGTGATATGGGTATTGATATTCCATAATAAAAATTCAGATTGCCATATTCGGCGACTTTGAAATCATCGATTGGGGCAATCATTGTGAGTCCATGATCATACCTAAATAAGAACGGATATCCGAGAGCTTTAATCGTTTCCTCTATACACTTGATGATGGAATTGTCCTTAATTGGTTTTCTTGTTTGAGGTCTAACCTTACTCATAACAGCCATTCCCCTCCTCGTGAAATATCCTTCACCTTTCTTTAAACAACCTTTTATTTAGTGCTTGGGTTTGGTGCATCGAAATCCTCTCATTGTTTTTATCTTTTAAGAGCTGATTACCAAAATATTAGCAAACAGGTCAATTGTTGCATAAGGATGGGGGTGGGGTACGGTTCTAACTAAGACCCTTATATTCAGTTCTTTTTCATCCTGACCCCTCCATTCTCTTTTCTGCCTCATAAAAAGATAGGAAGTATACCTGTTTGATGGTAAAATATTACTGAATATGATTAATCTCAAAGTTAAATGTAGTTAAGGGCTAAGTATTCAACATTATCTACTTCTGAATTTCTTTAGGACTAACAAAGATTTTTAACTCAACAAGCTTTTTACACCGCTTACAGATAATGCTTAAGATTATTGAACCTTTAAGTTCATATTCTCCCAGGAGTTTGCCGCACGAGGGACATCGTATTTGATTCATCCTGCCATCCTCCATCCATCGGCTTGTGTATATCTTCACCCATCCATTGCCGTAGAGCATCACGAGATATTTTGATGATCCTTCCAAATCGCCTAGCAGGAAAATCCTTAGTTCGAGACAGATCATAAATCTGTTGAGTTCCTACATCAACTAATTCAGCTACTTGCTCTACTGAAAGAACTAAGGGCAAGCCTTCCCATCTTATTTCAATTGTAGATTGTGGTTTGATTGGAATGTTATCCATGGAAATTCTCCTTTCTAAGAAAACCATTCTTCAATATGGAAAAAAACATCCCCATATAATTTAGAAATTGCATTTATTTCTCACGCTAAATATCTTGTCGCACCAAGGTTTACGTTTGATCTCCGACTCTTTTTTTTCTTTTTTCATAAAATCGCTGCACTGTATGGCTTTTCGTACCCATCAGTCTCGTAATTCAATTGTTTTATTTCGATATCTGCTCGAGACAAAAAATTATTTACATTCTTCTCCAGAATTTCAACCAATTCGGCAGATTGGGTCTTTATCCGAGTATTTGACATAGCAACTCCTTTCTTAAGCAGTTTCAGTTTAAATAATGTGCATTTCATGAGAATCACTAATTAAAAAAATTGTATTTATTGAACCGTCTACCACTTTGGCTATTTTGAGCGCTAACTCAACAGGAACATTCTTGATTTTTCCACGTTCAATTTTGTTATAAACAGTACGATCAACACCAACTCTTTCAGCAACCTGTTCCTGTGTTAAATGGGCCTTTTTTCTCGCACTGTAAAGTGCTGTTCTCAAATCTTTTACCTCACTTCCTTCTTGCTGTGCACCATATACACATATTATATGTGTATATGGTGCACAGGTCAATATATTTATCTGCTGGTATTCGCTATTTTTGCGAATTTGTTGATATTCAGCACAAATAAAGCTATTCTTAGCACTAAGGAGTGTGAAGCATGGGCACATTAGGAGACCGTTTAAAAAAGCTAAGACAAGAAAGAACGGATAAACCACGACAGGAAGACGTTGCTGTAGCTACAGGCTATTCAAGAGCTACGTACGCTAACTGGGAAATCGGCCGCGGAGAACCAGATCACAATGCTTTACGAGCCTTGTCCAAGTATTTTAACTGCACAACTGATTATCTCCTTGGGCTATCCGATCAACATAGGCCATCTCCCCCGAAAAACAATGAAAAAGATGAAGAAATCGAATTGAATTTTAGAATTGCTGCCAATAATGAAGATGGATATGGTCAAGAGCCATCGCCTGAACTTAAACGATTCGTTCAGGAAATCATTAAAGAAGAATTATATAAAGTTAGAAAAAAATGAAACTACCACCCATACGGGAAGGTAGTTTCATTTTTTTACATTCGACATATATAGATATACTGTGACAGAAGGTGACATCATGAAGAAGCTTTGGGATATTGTAATTAAAGAAAGAATAGAGATACGTTATAAAGACTTTTCCTCGTTACCAGAGAATATCAATGGACTTTATATTTACGACCAAAGGCTAGGACCATTGATTATCCTTGATAAAGATCTCCATCACTCGTATAGGTTGCACAAGTGTGTATTAGCTGAAGAGATAGGACATTTTTACACTGCAGCACGCACTAATCTATTAACAGTCCACACTTCTGCCAATCTCCAGACCATGGAGGCCCAAGATGAGCGGAAAGCCGCTCAATGGGCCACAGACTTCTTAATACCTGACAGTGAACTTGTAAATGCCCTGGAATCAGGCTGTCGAAGTTGCTTTGAATTGGCCGAATACTTTAACGTTACCGAATGGTTTATGTATCGCAAGTTAGGACTGCTAAAAATGTGTTTCCTTAATCATATGCATTGAGAGCAGAACATTAGGAGGTGCTAATTATGGCCAAAAAGATTGATATCCCCTGGGTGATTCAAGATCAAACAATAATAAAACATCAATTGCTAGAAAAATATATTGGTCCTTGGATGAACATCTTATATCAACAGCAGGCAAGAATGAAAATTAAGCAGCATCTTATGTATGTAGATGGTTTTTCCGGTCCAGGATATTACTGGAGTAATGAACAAAGAAACACTACTTGCATCGGTTCTCCTTTAATGGTAGCTTCTAAAGCCAATTTTTATATTGGACAGAATCCCAACCGTAAATTCGATATATTATGTATTGATAAAGAAGCTCAATGCGTTAATCTATTGGCTGCAAAATTAGCGGAAAAAAACATTTATAAACAAGACTGGAAAGTCGTCCAAACTCAATTTGAAAGCGAAATTAATAACCTATTAGATAATATTGAATCTAGCCGCACAAAGCTGCCCATCTTCTTTTTTATTGATCCATTTGGATATTCGGATTTTTCAATGAATACGATAAAACGAATCCTACAGCAACCATTAGTCGAATTATTTATAAATTTTATGGTTTACGATATTGTAAGACACTGTGAGAATGCACAATTCTACAAAAACATGGAACAGTTATTTGGAAATACAAAATTTAAAGAATTTAACTATGGATCGCCCGAACAAAAGCAAGCTTATCTAATAAACTTATATTGTGAAAATCTGAGGTCTATAGGGGGGGCCAAATACGTTATGCCATTTAGAGTGAATACTCCCAATATGGGAACCCGCCCACGATTTTATTTAGTACATGCATCGAACAATTATAAAGCTCTAACACTCATGAAAGACAATATGTCTAAAGTTAGTGAGAGCCCCTATGGATTCGAGGCCATCGGAATTGCCTCTGGGCAAATGAGCCTCTTTGAAGACCCCCAGAAATTGGAGTTAATTAAGCGTATTCTTGAATTTTGTGAAAAAAGAAGTCAAAGACCTTTTGAATATGATAAGATTGAAGAATGGGCCTATGTAAATACTAATGGGGTATCTCGAACAATAAAAGAATCATTATTAGTTCTTGAAAAGGAAAACGTAATTATTATCGATCGATTACCTAAGCAACGAAAAAATACGGTAACAAGTGGAGCTCTTATAAATATAACAGGAATAGCATTAGAACACTTGTTCTAGTCTGTTAATTGTATTATAATCTAACCGAAGGGAGGAATTTGTATGGCTGCAATTACATCCATTGAATGGACAGAAGCATCATGGAATCCAGCTACAGGGTGCACTAAGGTTTCCGCTGGATGCAAAAATTGTTACGCTTGTACGATGGCAAAACGGCTATTGGCAATGCAGAATCCTCGATATGCAAATGGCTTTAATGTCACTCTGCATAGTGATTTACTTGATCTTCCGCTCAAGTGGAAAAAACCGAGAAAAATTTTTGTGAATTCAATGTCAGACCTTTTTCATGAGAGCATTCCGACTGAGTTTATCGAAAAAGTATTTTTTACTATGCAGCAGGCTTCATGGCATACGTTTCAAATCTTAACCAAACGCGCCGAACGCTTAGCTGAACTTTCCCCCTCTCTAAAGTGGCCAAGTAATGTGTGGCAAGGTGTTACCGTAGAAAACGATGATGTAACCTATAGAATTGACTTTCTTAGAGAGACTGGTGCTAAAATAAAATTTTTATCATGTGAACCTTTAATCGGACCATTAGATAATCTGGACTTAACGAATATTGATTGGGTTATTGTAGGTGGAGAATCGGGCCCTAAAGCACGTCCTGTCGAAGAGGAATGGATTAAAAGTATTCGTGACCAGTGCCAAACTTCTAATACAGCCTTTTTCTTTAAACAATGGGGTGGAGTCCAAAAATATAAAACAGGCCGTCTTCTAGAAGGACGGCTATGGGATGAATATCCCCGCTCTGCTTTACAATATAATTTTGCAAAATAATTAAAATATGCCAGTGGACCTGTTGCCGAGACCGGCCTGAGACCCAGAGCATCAAAAAATTTTCAGAGGGCCTAGCGCTCCGTACCTTTTCCTAAGGAAAAAGTACGGAGTATTTCTATATAGAGCCCCAAAATGGAGATGTTCATATGACCGAAGAGACTGCTAAAAAGAAAAAACCGAAAAAGAAAGTAGGGAAGCGGGCCAATAATGAAGGAACAAGAATTAGTGAGCGTGCCGATGGGCGTTGGGAAACAAAGGTTACTACCGGATATCATCCTTTGACCGGTAAACCTAAGCGAAAATCCTTATATGGCAAGTCACAATCGGATGTAGAAGAAAAACTTGTAGAGTTTAAATATAAACTAAGAACCGGTCAATATGTAGAACCGGAAAAAGAAACCTTTGGAGACTGGCTCCTACAATGGCTATATGTTTATAAGAAACCAATGCCCAATAAAATTCGTATTGAAACATATTCAGACTATGTAGACTTAGCTAAGAAGCATATAATTCCTTTACTAGGGCATTATCTCTTAACTAAAGTACAATCTATTACCTTGCAGGAGTTCTTTAATTACAAGGCCGAATCTGGGCGTCTTGACGGAAAAGAGGGCGGCCTTTCAACTCGACGCTTGCATATGATGTATCAGTTGATTAACGGCGCTCTAACTAAGGCCAAAAAACTTAGAAAGATCCCGTCGAACCCTGCAGAAGATGTCGAGTTGCCCAGCATCGTATACAAAGAGTTTGATACCTACTCCCCCGAAGAAGTGGATTGTTATTTAGCAGCTCTAAAAGAAGACCGGCTCTATGCTGTTTTTCTTCTAGAATTAACGACTGGGTTAAGGAAAGGAGAACTCTTAGGGATTCCTGATCATTGTTTTGACCCCAATAAAGGGGAAGTTTATATCATCCAAACTATTAAGCGCAAAAAGTTAGAAGGGGAGGAAAAATCAAAACTTATTTTCTCTCAACCGAAGTCGAAAAAGAGCAAACGAATTATTCCTCTATTGCCCAAAGTCATTAAAGAAATTAAGCGCTTCCAATCTTTAAAACGTCAAGAAAAAATCCTTTTTGGTCCTGACTATACAGACAGCGGTCTGTTATTTACAACACCTTATGGAACACCCATTGAGCCGCGGAATCTAAATAGAAAACATGCTGCAATTACCAAAACAGCCGGAATCAAACTCCTAAGGGTTCATGATTTGCGGCATACGGTGGCAACCTTGCTTTTAGATGATGGTGAAAACCCAGTTAATGTGAGCGACCTCCTTGGACATGCCAAAACCAGTACCACATTAGATATTTACGGTCATAGTACTCCAGAAGGCAAAATCCGGGCTGTCTCTCGATTTAGCAATTTAATTAAGGCAATAAAATGAACCGGAGAAATCCGGTTTTTCTTTTTAAAAGCTAGTTGTCGTCAAGTTGTCGTCAAGTTGTCGTCAAAGCTATTATCTACACTTCCATACAACATAAAAAAGCACTGCAATCCCTTGCAGTGCCTACATTTCTTATGGAGCGGACGACGAGATTCGAACTCGCGATCCTCGGCTTGGGAAGCCAATGCTCTACCGCTGAGCCACGTCCGCAGGATATCGATAAAGGGTTTTACTGTCTAAGCCTCGCTAGACTATCAGACTTCCTTTTCCCAACAAAGAGAATTATAAGCGCAAAGATCAAATATGTCAATCTCCATTTAAGGAGCCCGATAGGCGTCCGCCCAATTTGCTAAATCTCCACGGAAGTTAGTGCTTAAAGTAAGGATCTTGCAATAGGGTTGATCCTTAAAGTGTTCCATATAAGGAACGAACCCACTTTTTGAAACTGGAATGTCAATTTGCCCTGAATGTCCTATGCAAATGATTTTACAGGAATCATGGACGCGTGTTAAAATCTTTCTTAACTCTTGAACAGAAAAGTTCTGACATTCATCGATAATAATCGTCATGTCCTTAAGATTGGTTCCTCTTAGGAAGACTGGACTCTTAGGGTAACACCAAACTCCATCCATGGCCCGTTTTATACTTACTTTTCTGCGCATTGCCTCATTAGCCAATGTTTCTTCATTATAAATGCACTGAGTAGGATTCTCATTAATCTCTAAGAGAGCATCTACCAGTGGTTGATAATAAATACTTTCTTTTTCAGACTGAGTTCCGGGTCTGAATCCCATGGAAGATTCTTGGACGGGATTAAAAATATAGGTTAAAGGTTTCTTAATAATTTTAGCGCAAGCAACTGCAAGAGTGGTCTTTCCAGTACCCGCTTTAGCGTTTACCATTACTAACTGTTTATCAAAAATAGCGTCAACATATTCACGTTGTTCGACGGTCAATCTTGGCTCAAAACCAAACAATAAGTTATTCTCAGGTAGTGGCATAGTACTCACCTAATCCTTATCGTGTTTATTCTGCTCTAGATACTGTCAGTATATGATCAATAATCTTATGCTCTTATTATTTCTCCTAAATCGATTTACATTCTCCCATTCCAAGACCTTCAACTACAACAAAAAAAGTCCTGATTTTTCCACAAAGGAAATTAACAGAACCGATTTTATATTAATTTAATCCTACCTACTATTAAGAAGCACAGATTGAGTAACAAAAAGTGGTGCCTCAGGACGGAATCGAACCGCCGACACGAGGATTTTCAGTCCTCTGCTCTACCGACTGAGCTACCGAGGCATAACCGATGTTAAATATTCGATGTCCGATGTTCGATCTGAGTATTATTACCTGACTCGTACCACGAACTACGAACTACGAATTTCGAGTTTGGTGACCCGTACGGGATTCGAACCCGTGTAACCGCCGTGAAAGGGCGGTGTCTTGGACCGCTTGACCAACGGGCCGCTTTCATTGTCTGTCATCAGATACCGTATATCAGACTTAAGTAAACCTGCCTGGCCTCCGATTACTGTCTTCAGGAGAAAGGACACTCACAAATATGAATTTTACATGAAGTTCCCTTCCTTGTCAAGAGTTATATATTTTGATGAAGTTCATTATCCTTGGAACAATATCCTTGGAAACAACAAAAATGGGTTATATATTAAATTTACTTAATGTATCTTGCAATTCTTCGGCCATTTTAGCTAAAACTTGGCTCGATGAGGCTATTTCCTCGACCGAAGCAGATTGTTCCTCTGTCGCTGCCGATACAGTCTGGGTTTGTCCTGTGATTTCTCGACTTGTCTCATAAATATCTGCAATCGATGAAACAATTCTTTCAGCTCCCGAGGCCATTTGTTGAATTTCTTCAGAAATTTCACCAATCTGTGCAGAAACTTGGTTAACTAAGCTCGAAATTTCGGTAAATGCTTGACCTGCAGTCTCCGCAACTTCTGTCCCTAGTTTAACCTGATGAGTTCCCTCATTCATGGCAAGGACTGCTTTCTGTGTGTCTTGTTGTATGCCATGAATTAACAAGGCAATTTGTTTCGACGCATCCTGAGATTGTTCGGCCAATTTTCGAACCTCATCTGCAACAACTGCAAACCCTCTTCCTTGTTCACCAGCTCGCGCAGCTTCAATGGCTGCATTTAAGGCCAGAAGGTTTGTCTGAGCAGCAATACCCGATATCGTATCTACGATCTGCCCAATTTCTTTGGACCGCTCCCCTAAATTCATGACCACATCTGCAGAATCCGTCACGGTCCTTTCGATATTAACCATTTGTTGCATAGTTTTATCAATTGCTTGGCTGCCTTCTGCAGCCGAAAAAGAGGTTTTTTCCGAAGACCTAACTACAATTTTAGCATTTTCCAGCATCTGCTGAATCCCTGCTGACATTTGCTCGACACTTGCAGAGGTCTCATTAACTGCATTAAGTTGTCTCTCTGCACCAACAGAGACTTCCATTATAGCCGTTGATACCTGTTGTGATGCTTGAGCAGATTGTTCTGCTCCAGCGCTCAATTGTTGAGATGACGCTGCCACTTGTCTTGAGGACGATGACACTTGTTGAACAAGGTCAATTAAATTATCCGTCATGGTTCGGAAAGCTCTACCCAGATGTCCAAGTTCATCTTTTGAGTTATTATCAAATTGTCCGATTTTCAAATTCCCCTTGGCTATTTCGTTGGCGTTTTCTGCCATTTGGGCAATTTGTTTCGAGATTTTATTACTAAGTACTGTCCCTGCAATAAGGGAAATACCCAAAGCTAACAAAATTGATAGGATCGTGTAAATGATGCTTTGTTGAGTCTTCCGCTTAAGCTCCATTTGCTTTGCTAAAACAAGCTTATCAATATCATCCACCCAGTTACCCGTTCCAATCACCCAGTTATAAGGCTGAAACAATAATGTATAACTTCTTTTAGGCAAGGCTTCTGTTTCATTGGGCTTTGCAAAGGTATAATCTGTATAACCTCCGCCTGCTTGAGTCCCGTTAGCAATAAAAGACTTAATGAAAAGTTTCCCCTGACTGTCCTTACTCTCATAACGTGATTTTCCTTCAGAAGCCTCTCGCCCTAGAAGAACCACGTTTACTCCATCCGTAGTATCGATCCAAAAATAATTTTCTTTATCAAAACGTAAATTTCTGACTAAATCTGCTGCTTTCTTTTTTGCTTCTTCCGGTGTATACTCGCCTTTCTGCTGCCGATTATATATATCTTGAACCAAACTATAAGCTGTTTGTACCTCTAATTTAACGGTTCGGTCAAACTGTTCATATAACGTATCACGGTATTGCTGTGTATTCGTTTTTTCTGCCAGTAGCACATTGTAAATGTTATACCCACCCAAAATTGATCCCATAATGAAGGCTGTCGTTACTAATAATAAAATAATGCGATATTTGATTTTAGTCATTCTTATCTTCCTCCTAAATGTTTAACTTCTCCATGCCCGCCGCGACCTCCAATTTACCCTATATGTTCTGAGAAGATTAAGCTATTCCTTGGGGTAAAAAACAAAATCGCTCTCCAAAATAGACAGCGAAAAGCTCTAAATTGGCGGCTCGGCCATCATCACCTGAGAGTGGAAGACCCGAAGCTTTGCGTCCTCAGTTTTCACTGAGTTTGCCTTTGGCAATTGTCTTATGTAGTTTACAAATAACTCCGTGTGCAACCTACTATTACGCTAACATGATCTCCCTAGCTTCTTTTAGCCCAATTGACTATAACATATATAGTATAAATTTGGAATATATTTTATTATGTATTTCAACAATATTTCTATTTATTCCCCAAAGTATATGCTTTAAACTTAAATTTGGAGCAGAAAAAGGCAGCAACTTGACATAGCGGTCAGATTGCTGCCTTCCCGTATTTCATTAGTGCGAGATAATGTACCTTCTGGGAGCCAACCATGATCTTTGAAAATGGTGTGTTATGAAATCTTGAACTTCAATAAGGATTGTTGCAATTCATCGGCCATAGTCGCTAAAACCTGACTCGAAGAGGCAATTTCCTCCACTGAGGCCGTCTGTTCTTCCGTAGCAGCAGAAACCGTCTGAGTCTGTCCTGTAATATCTCGACTCGTCTCATGGATCTCAGCAACAGAAGAAACAATACGTTGGCTTCCGAGTGCCATTTGTTGAATCTCGTCTGAGATTTCTCTAACCTGAAACGATACTTGATTGACTAATGTCGTAATTTCATTAAATGCTTGGCCAGCAGTTTCTGCGACTTCGGTCCCAAGTTTGACCTGATGTGTTCCTTCATTCATCGAAATGACTGCATTTTGTGTGTCTTGTTGAATTTCATTGATCAATAAAGCAATTTGTTTGGAAGCTTCCTGTGATTGTTCTGCTAACTTACGAACTTCATCCGCGACAACAGCAAACCCTCTTCCTTGCTCTCCTGCTCGCGCAGCCTCAATTGCTGCATTTAAGGCGAGCAGATTGGTCTGTGCGGCAATACCCGATATTGTATCGACTATCTGCCCTATCTCCCTAGATCGCTCCCCTAAGCTCATAACCACATTTGCTGATCCAGTCACTGTTTTCTCAATATTGATCATTTGTTGAATGGTTTTATCGATTGCCTGACTTCCATCTACAGCGGAGAGTGCCGTTTTCTCAGTGGTCTTGACGGCAGTTTTGGCATTTCCAGATATTTGTTGAATTCCAGCAGACATTTGCTGTACAACCGCCGATGTTTCATTAACAGCATTGCGTTGCTTTTCTGTTCCTACGGAGACTTCCATAATGGCTGCAGCTACCTGCTGGGAAGCCTGCGCGGATTCTTCTGCTCCAGCACTCAATTGTTGAGAAGATGCAGCAACTTGCTCTGAGGACAATGACACTTGTTGAACCAGCTGGATTAAATTATCCGTCATAGTTCGGAATGCTCTGCCCAGCTGACCTATCTCATCTTTTGAGCTACTTTCAAATTTTCCGATTTTTAGATTACCTTTTGCAATTTCCTCAGCATCGTCTGCTATGCTAACAATTTGTTTTGAAATTTTATTGCTTAAAAGGATTCCGAATACTAGAGAAACTCCAAAGGCTAAGATCATGGATATAATTGTATTGATAATGCTTTTCTTGCTCTTTTCTTTATAATCCAGTTGTTTTGCTAAAACAAGTTTATCAATATCATCAACCCAGTTCCCTGTCCCTATCACCCAATTATAGGGCTGAAACAACAAAGAATAACTCCTCTTAGGTAACGCTTCGGTTTGATTAGGCTTAGCAAATGAATAGTTTGTATAACCACCACCTACTGAAGATCCGTTAGTTATTATCTCCCGAATATAAAATATACCCTTGCTGTCCTTGCTGTCAAATCGTGATTTGCCCTCTGTATCTCTCCCCAGATAGACAACATTAATTCCTTCCGTCGTATCAATCCAAAAGTAATTATCCTTGTCATATTGTAATTTTCTAACTAAGTCAGCTGCTTTCTTTTTTGCTTCTTCTGGAGTTAATTCCCCTTTTTGCTGACTGTTATAGGTATCTTGAATTAAACTGTAAGCAGTTTGCACTTGAAGTTTTACTGTCCGATCAAATTGTTCATATAAAGTATTGCGATACTGTGTTATGTTCGTTTGTTCTGTCACTTTCACATTATAAATAGTGTACCCTCCAAGAATTGAACCCATAATCAAAGCCGTTGTCAATAATAAAAGAATAATTCTATATTTTATTTTGGTCATACTCCTATCTCCCCTTCTTAAATTACAATCGTCGTAATGCCACAAAAAATAAGCAACAAATATGTAGGATATTACGAGACGATCCCTTTTCTAATCCTTTTCTCCCCTCCATAAAACTATAACATATGTCAAAAAATTTTAATATAGTACTTTATTCCATAATATTCTGCCAATTCAGCCATTATTATATTTTTTGGGGTTCTAGCTAAACCCGCTTGTGCATGTAAATAAAATTAAAAAGACAGTAATTAAACCTTTCCTGTCTAATTACTGTCTTCTGTCGGTAATATTATATAGAGCCTAAAATTTAAAAATATACATTTCTAAAATGGTGAGCCATCCGCGACTCGAACGCGGGACACCCTGATTAAAAGTCAGGTGCTCTAGCCAACTGAGCTAATGGCTCAAAGTATTTGTACCACGAATTTAGATGTTACACTAAAATATTATAGGTGTCAAGACTTTTTAATACTTAGAAATTATTTTGAGAATTATTTACAGTCTACTAAACCCCAAAGAATTATTCCTAATCTTACGCAATTTAGGTCTCAAGGTATCTATCCATGATAAAGAACTAAAAAATTTCTCCGCGAACAATGGTTTGTTCGCGTCCTGGACCTATGGCAACCAAGGTAGCCGGAGCTCCAGAGAGCTCTTCAATCCGAAGAACATAGTTTTGGGCTGCCATGGGAAGGTCCTCAAAACGGCGTACATGAGTCAAATCTTCCTGCCAACCAGGCATTTCCTCATAAACAGGTTGAGATTGTTTGAAGATTTTTTGACTTTGTGGGAATTCTCGGATGATTTCTCCCCCTACACGATATCCAACACAGATTTTTAGTGTATCAAACCCGGTAAGGACATCAAGTTTCGTAACGGCAAAATCAGAAATTCCACTCACTCGAACTGCATAGCGAGCAATGACTGCATCAAACCAACCACAGCGACGTGGCCGTCCGGTAGTGGTTCCAAACTCATGTCCATTCGCCCGCATTTTTTCTCCGGTCTCATCTAGCAGTTCTGTCGGGAAAGGGCCTTCTCCGACACGGGTTGTATAAGCTTTTATTACCCCGACCACGCGATCGATACGGGTTGGGCCGACCCCTGCTCCGATACAAGCTCCTCCGGCAATCGGATTTGAAGATGTCACGTAGGGGTACGTACCATGATCAATGTCCAGTAAAGTCCCCTGAGCGCCTTCGAAAAGCACTTTCCCTCCTGAGAGAATACTTCCGTCAATCGCCAGTGAAGTGTCGGTCACCATCGAACGTAGTTGTTCGGCATAACCTAGGTATGTTTCATAGATATCTTCAAATTTAAGAGCTTCCTGACCATAAACCTTCACGAACAAGTTATTTTTTTCTACTAAATTTCGTTTCAACTTCTCAGCAAATTCATCTTTATCCATGAGGTCAATCATGCGAATTCCAATTCTCGACGCCTTATCCATGTAACAAGGACCAATGCCACGCTTGGTAGTACCAATTTTATGCTCACCGCGTGCTTCTTCTTCCAAGCCATCAAGAACACAGTGGTAAGGCATAATAACATGAGCATTGCCACTTATCAGCAGTTTACCCGTCTTAATGCCCCGCTCGGCAAGGTAACCGAGTTCCGTCAACAAAACCTTCGGATCAATCACGACACCATTGCCAATGACAGAGGTTTTATCTGAATAAAGGATTCCCGAAGGAATAAGGTTAAACTTAAACTCTTCTCCATTCACTACAACTGTATGACCAGCATTGTTTCCACCTGCGTAACGGACAACGACATTCGCCTTTTCAGCCAGGAAGTCCGTGATCTTACCTTTTCCCTCGTCACCCCATTGAGAACCTATTAATACGACAGCAGCCATTGATTATTCCTCCCATCTTTCATAAAGAAAACTTGGCTAGTCCCTTCTTGCCATCCTTGGCCAGCGTGTTATAATCCCAATCGGCTAAAAATATCATCAACGTGCCCCAAGTGATATTTCAAATCAAACAAGCCCTGAATTTCTTCTTTGGTCAGATAGTTTACCACACGGGCATCCGCTGAAACAACTTCAATGAAATCAAGCCCCTGATCCCAGGCTTGAAAAGCATCCTGTTGAACCCAAGCATAAGCTTCTTCTCTCATACATCCATGTTCGACCAAGGCAAGGAGAACACGTTGAGAAGACGTCAGTCCAAAGGTCTTCTGAAGGTTTCGCTTCATTTGATCCTCACGAATTTTAAGACCCGATATAACTTTCGTCATCTGACGGAACATGTGATCCAATAAAAGGCAACTATCCGGAAGAATTATCCGTTCCACTGAGGAATGGGTCATATCTCGTTCATGCCAGAGCGCCATATTCTCCATCGCCGCTAACGCATTACCACGTAGTAGCCGTGACATGCCCGCTACCTGTTCACATACGATTGGATTACGTTTGTGAGGCATTGCCGAGGATCCTTTTTGCCCAGCCGCAAACGATTCTTCAACCTCCAGTATATCGGTCCGTTGTAAATTACGAATCTCTGTCGCAATCTTTTCCAGCGTACCTCCGATTAACGCTAACGTGGTCACAAAGTGCGCATGTCTGTCCCTTTGCAAGATTTGATTACTCACTAAAGCTGCCTCTAATCCTAAGTGGAGGCAGACTTCCTCCTCTATATTAGGCGAAACGTTAGCATATGTTCCTACTGCTCCAGAAATCTTTCCGGCACTCACCGAAACGATTGCCTGGTCAAGTCGTTCTTTTTGACGATCTAGTTCGGCAATCCATAAGGCGAGCTTCAAGCCGAACGTTAGCGGCTCAGCATGAATACCGTGCGTTCGGCCAACCATCACCGTATATTTACTTTCCAGTGCACGCTTAACCAACGCATCTCTGAGCTCTAGAAGGTCACTCTTCAGTAACAAGCCTGAATCTCTTAAAACAAGACTTAAAGCAGTATCCTTTACATCAGAAGACGTCAAGCCAAGATGGAGGTATTTTCCGGCTTCCCCAGTCTCCTCAACAACCGCTTGTAAAAAAGCAATCAGGTCGTGACGAACCACAGCCTCGATTTCTAAAACCCGTTTCGGATTTACTTTAGCCGATCGTCGGATTTCCTCCATGGCTTCTAGAGGTATTTCCCCCCGTTTCGCCATGACCTCAGCGACGGCCAGTTCAACTTCTAACCAACGTTCATATTCATATCCTTCTTGCCATAGCTTGCCCATTTCAGGGTGAGTATATCGTTCGAGCAATCCTTCGCCCCCTGTCATTTCTAAACTCCTGATCAAAAACTGCCTGTACCTATTTTACCTTAGATACGATATCCCGTCCTACCACAACTCCGGTTGCCGAAGCCTGCATCAAGCCTCGGGTAATTCCTGCTCCATCCCCAATCGTATATAATCGAGGGATCTCCGTTTCAAAGTTCGTTTTTACTTTGACCTTCGAAGAGTAGAACTTAACCTCCACCCCATACAACAACGTGTTTTTAGCGTACATACCAGGCGCGATTTTATCAAATGCTTTGAGGGTTTCGATTAATGAAGTTAAATACCGTTCTGGAAGCACATAACTAAGGTCTCCGGGAACTGCAGAAAGCAGCGTTGGAATTGTCGTCGACTGGTGCAGACGGCTTTCCGTTGTCCGCCGTCCTTGGAGAAGATCTCCCAAACGCTGAACCATGACCCCACCACCCGTCAACATGTTCGCCAGCCGGGCAATATAACGACCGTATTCGATCGGTTGATTAAAGGGCTCTGTAAAACGAGTTGAAACCAATAAAGCAAAGTTGGTGTTCTTGGTTTTCTTATCAGGATCAGCATAACTATGCCCATTAACCACTGCTATTCCTCCGTCGTAGTGCTCCTCAGAAACCACACCACCTGGATTGACGCAGAAGCTTCGAGTCTTAAGATCATAGGTATCTGAGTAATAGACGAGTTTTGGTTCGTAGAGTTCGCGTGTTAAATGGTCCAGAATCGAGTTTGGTACTTCAACTCGTACTCCAATATCAACTTCATTATTTTCCGTGGCAACGCCTAAACGAATGGTCTGCTCAGCAAGCCAATTTGCTCCCCCCCTGCCTGGAGCAGCAACTACGTAGCGAGCGGATACCTCATCCATTTCTTGCTCGTCCCGTCTCTGAATAGTTGCCCCTAAAACCCCTTGAGGACCGGCCAAAATATCTTTAACCTCAGCAAGTTCCCAAAAAGTTGTATTCGTATGGGTCATGAGATGTTCATACATGCCCTTCAAGACATCATAAGCCAACTCGGTTCCCAAATGACGTATCGGACAATGAATCAACTGAATATTGTGGCGGGAAGCCTCATATCGGATCTCTTCCACCCGGTGGTTATCGAGGCCATATACTGTTTCTTGCGCTTTAAATTGACGGTAAATAGAATCGGTATAATCAATTAACTCCTGGGCCTGAGACTCTTTCATATATTCGGTCAATCGACCGCCAACTGCCGGACTCAATGATAGTTTTCCATCACTGAATGCCCCCGCACCCGACCATCCTCTGGTAATCGCACATGGATTGCACCCAACACAAACTCCCGTTGCCCGGGCTGGGCACTTTCTCTTTTCTATCGTTCTTCCATTATCCACAATAAGAATTTTCAACGTTTGATTGTGCTTTGATAACTCTAAGGCCGTAAAAATACCGGCTGGACCGGCTCCTATAATTAAGACATCGACTTCATGTTTCAATAGTATCCCTCCTAGAGCCGTCTTCTGTTCCCAACTAGCAAAGATTCTCTAATCACAAACACCTTCATCTTAACAATCCACCTCCTCCTTGTCAATCCAATAATCGAACATTATTCATAAATATACATAAAACATTCGACAATTTCAGAGGTCGTCTAACTCACAAATTAGTATTTTCATGTAAACCCGTTCAGCTAAAGCTGGACATAGAGACATTAGATACGCAAGTTTCCAGTGAGGACTCACCTCACCTGACGTTTACGAAGAACCCCCACTCAGAAGAACTGGAGGTCTGAGGTTACAACCATAAAAAACCCCCAGCCTAAGAGTGGCATGGGGGAAATCATTAAGCCATTTGATGTTGTCGTTCAAGATTTACAAATTTAGTAAACTCCTTGAGAAAGCCTAATTCTACGGTTCCTACAGGACCATTACGATGTTTTGCAATGATTATCTCTGCAATCCCTTTTTTCTCAGATTCCGAATGGTAATACTCATCTCGATAAATAAATGAAATTAAATCAGCATCCGCTTCAATGGCCCCCGACTCCAATAAATCCGACATAATAGGCCGTTTATCCTGACGTTGCTCAACTCCACGATTAAGCTGTGATAAGGCAATGACAGGGACTTTTAGTTCACGAGCAAGCCCTTTTAGAGTTCTCGAAATTTGTGCCACCTCCTGCTGTCGGCTTTCTGTCTTCTTTCCAACCGATAACAACTGAAGGTAGTCTATAATAATCATCCCTAAATTGTGCTCCATCTTTAATCTACGGGCTTTTGAACGCAACTCAGCTAAGGAAATTCCTACGGTATCATCGATAAAAATTGGTGCGTCAGAGAGTGGCCCCACAGCACGAGTTAATTTCGGCCAATCAGTATCGAGCAAATCACCAGTCCTTACTCGCTGTTGGTCAACCATCGCTTCTCCACAGAGCATCCGCTGCACTAATTGTTCCTTCGACATTTCTAAACTAAAAACAGCAACTGGCACTTTCGCCCGAACCGCGGCATTTTGGGCCATATTTAAAACTAAAGCGGTTTTTCCCATTGAGGGCCGGGCGGCAATAATGACTAAATCAGAGGGTTGCCAACCCGAAGTCATTCGGTCTAATTCCGTGAAAAAAGTCGGAACACCCGTAAGATTTCCTTTATGAGCATAGAGATACTCGATTTTCTCAAACGTTTCTAGTAAAACGTCGCGAATAAAGCTAAATCCATCTTTTACTCGACGCCTCGAAAGATCAAGAATCAGTTTTTCAGCCTCTTCTAGGAGGTTACGGGCCTCTTCTCCTGGCTCATATCCCCGTTCTAAAATACTATTAGAGGCCCGAATTAACTGACGCAAAAGTGCCTTTTCCGTCACTAGTTTAGCGTAATACTCCACATTGGCTGCCGAAGGAACAGAACGAGCAATCTCAGAGATTGTTGCAATTCCGCCGACCTGTTCCAAACGCCCTTGCTGACGCAAGATTTCGGCGACACTTACAAGGTCTATGGGGTCTCCTTTTTCAAAGAGATCCCGAATTGCCGAAAAAATTAAACGATGATTATCTCTATAAAAGTCTTCCGGTTGAAGTATTTCAAAGACTGAACTTCCAGACTCCGGTTCGAGCATCATCGCACCCAAGACCGCTTGTTCGGCCTCTAAATTCTGTGGCGGAACTCTCAATAGTTCCATATCCTCTCCCCTTCCGACTCTAAACCTCTCTAGATATAAAGAAAATGCAAGCTATACTTTTTGACTAGTCCTAAAATACATGACTCATAGCCTCTTCGATCGTACTGACAGCGACCACTTCTATCCCTTGCAGACTTTCTGGTACATCTGCCCTGTTTTCCGATGGGATCAAAACTTTGCGAACTTCAACCTGTTTCGCTCCAAAAATTTTTTCGTAAATGCCACCGACCGGTTTCACCTTGCCTTGAATAGAAATTTCCCCAGTAACAGCAATATCCTGGCGAAGTGGTTTCTTTTTCAGAGCACTATATATTGCTAGTGTTGTTGCAAGTCCCGCTGAAGGACCATCAATTTTTGCCCCACCCACAATATTAACGTGCACATCGTAATTACGTAAATCTTCTCCTGTCAGTTCACGTATGACGGCAGTAGCATTAAAGACTGCATCTCTAGCCATACTTCCTGCCGTTTCATTAAATCGAACAGCACCTTTACCCTCACGACCTGGGAAGGTAATCGCCTCAATCTCCAATACTGATCCTAAAAATCCTGAGACGCCAAGTCCCAGAATTCTCCCCACTTCAAAACCTGCCTGAACCTTTCGAACAATAGTGGGAGTGAGTCGCCCAGAACGCAGGACCTCATAAACATCGGCACAAGTTACTTGCGCGACCGCTTGATCCGGGTTTCGATATCTAGCCAAGCCGTAGGCATCCGTTAGAATACTATTTGCCTTACGTCCTTCGATCACATAGTCACTGATTATTTCAGGGACATTGTCTTCCAACGTTACTCCCAGTTTTTGGGCAGATTGGCGAACAATGTGCTGAACATTTCTAGGCTCTAGAGGGACAAAAAAAACTTCAGAGCAGCGAGAACGAAGGGCCGGATTAAGCTCAGCCGGATCTCGTGTCGTAGCTCCAATGAGTACAAAATCAGCAGGGGCGCCTTCATCAAAGAGTTTCTTTATCCACAGTGGCACCCGAGTGTCCCCAGGATCATAATATGAGGAATCAAACGTCACACGCTTATCTTCAAGCACTTTAAGCAGCTTATTTAAAAGCAAGGGATCCATTTCCCCTATTTCATCAATAAATAGAATCCCGCCGTGAGCGTCACTCGCCAACCCCATTTTGGGTTCCGGTATGCCTGTATCTGCTAAATCATGCTTTGCACCTTGGTATATTGGATCATGCACTGATCCTAAAAGGGGATTAGTCACATCCCGCGGGTCCCATCGCAACGTCGTGCCATCCACCTCGATAAACGGGGCCTCTTTGACAAAAGGAGAATGGGGATGACTCTTAACCACTTCTAAGGCCACTCGGGCGGCCGAAGTTTTACCGACTCCGGGTGGACCATAAATCAACATGTGCTGAGGATACGGTGTTGCTAACTTTGCAAGAAGGGCTTGCAAAGCGCTCTCCTGTCCTACTATCTCCTCTACAGTCTGTGGCCGCAAGACATCTGAAGCTGAGCTTTTTAAGGAAACTGTATTCATCTTTTCGAGCACAGCCAACTTTTTAAGAGTTTGTGCATTCTCCGGACCTGACGATTCCTGAAGCACATGCATTTTTATTTCTTTGACATAATCCTCATGCCGATCCTGTATCTTTTCCGTAACAACACGTTCCAAGCGTTCTTCTACAGAACGCCGAGCAATAAGATCCGCGATCTGTTCCTCGATCTCGTCTAAAACTTGAGGGATTTCAGCTTTATTGGGAATCGTTTGATCTGTCGGATCGTCCGAAAGAATTTTGCGTAGACCGGTAACTCGTTCAACAAGCTCATTCGAACGCATCAGCTTGAGCGCTTCCAAGCGACTAGCCTTAAGTACTAGTTTGTCTGTTCCATAATAATTGGAAAGTAAAACATAGAGTGCCTCAACTTCCCTACTCCACTCTTCTTCGTCCGGTAACCGTTCACTCAGATCTTTATGATTTAACCATTTT
>NZ_JYNH01000036.1 GCF_000960765.1 Desulfosporosinus sp. I2
GTCATATTTAAATGGCGTAGTTCCATTTTACTGTGGGTCCAAGCTAGCTCAAACGCACGATTCACGGAGAGGGGATTTCGGTACTTTTCGGCAATGCGAATTATGTCCTGACGGCTCTCTGCATATCCGACCGAAAATGAAACCCTTGCTGTCTGGCCAGGACCTATTCTTACTCTCTGACGCAAGCTCATCATCGGATCCAAAACCGCTCCTACCGTATTGGACAAAGGGTGATTAGCATCCAATGCTTGAGGGTTCTTAAGGTCTCTTCCCCGTCCAATAAAACGCGCACGGTCTGTTTCGTATTGAAGGGATCCGACCTTTTCTCCTTCCGTCGCGACCGTATGCATCAGCCATAAACTAGCTTGATTTTCACTTCGTGGTCTTCTTGATGCTAGTAATGAATCGTGCAGATATTCAGTCTCAATAAAAAGATTACCAAACGCAGGATGTGCCAAATCTTCGCTAGGCCTTGCCAAAACCACCTCAAAATAGCTCGTAACTTCAACGATTCTTTCATATTTGCTGTGATTTGTCAGTGAGATTCGTCGCATTTCTGCTTGATCTTCAGGGGAAACAACGATTTCCGTATGGGTTGTAATGTTACCATCCTTGCGGCAGAACTCGACCTGATCAGGTGCATAGGTCACCTTGTATTCTTCGCCAGAATTTCGGCAAGGTTGATAAGCCGCAGACCATACCTCACCCGAATTTAAGTTTTGAACATAGAAAAACATTCCCCAAGCATCCCGAGTAACATCCTCTCTCCAACGAGAAAGACAAATATTATTGTATCGACTAAAACCTGCCCCGGAATTTGTCATCATCACAGAATACTGACCATTCGAAATACAGTGAGTGATAGGAATCGGACTATTGACCGTTTCTAAGAGTATAAACTGATTTTTTTCCAAATCAGGTCCTGTTGTTTCACGATTCCTCAGAGTATGTTCATTTTCTGGTTGTGGAATTATGAGAGCAGATTCCGGAATACATTCTTGCAATAAAAGCTCTGTCGCTTGAATCAAAGCTTGATTATGCAGGCGTTGCTGCATGACACTTTCATGCAACACATTGTCGAGTGATAATAAACTCATGCCTTGATGATGGGCCATAAAACTCTGGACTAACTTAAAAGAACGCCCAACTGGAACCCGTTCACTCGTATAATCAATCGCCTCATACAGACCATAGCGTCCGCCAAAACCTTTATGATCCATATCGGTAATATTCAACAAAGCTTCACGCGGTGCAACCATCAATGCCAAAAAACTTGCATAAGGCGCGATGACAAGATCCTGAATCAATCCTCGTTTTAGACCCAAGCCCGGAACTCCGAAGGCTTTATATTGGTAATTAAGTTGAGGATCAAAGGCATGAAATCCCGACTCTGAAATACCCCAGGGAATATTATGCTTCATGCCATACTTCCTTTGTACAGCCACAACAGAATGATAAGTTTCATCCAGTAATGTCCCCTCATAATTTTGCATGACCAACAATGGCATTAAGAATTCAAACATGGTCCCGCTCCAGGAAACTAAACTTCGTTCCCCTAAGGCCACGGTTAATGAACGGCCCAACTTGAACCAATGACTATGCGGAACATCCCCTTTAGCTATGGCAAGGAAGCTGGCTTGACGGGCCTCTGAGGCCAATAAATCGTAATAAGATTTATCAAGCATACTTTCCGAAATCCGATACCCGATTGAAAAGAGTTGACGAGTCTCGTCATACAAAGGCTTAAAGTCTGTCGCAACGATAATTGCCTCAAGCCGCCGTTGAAGTTGCTCTGACCTTTGAGCATAGTCCTGAATCGTTCGGAGTACGCGTTGGATCGTTTCTTTTCCTTCTTGAGAAACTATATTTTCGTTTAGAATACTTTTATAATAATTGGCTAGTTCAGTTCTAGTTGAATTCTCTAATGACAGTTCGTTCAGATTTGTTAAAGTCCCAAAATCAATATTAGCAAGGCTACTTGGGTAGATTGCTTCCGTCTCTTGACGAAAGGTGCGAACCATTGAATCCATTCGTATTGCCCAATATTCACTCTCTTTGGGTAACTCTTTTGAAAATAGCTCTGGCCACAAAGATAGTAGGTTCCTCCAATTAGGTAGACTCCACCCCTCATTGGTGACTAGATAATTAAGCGCCTTCTCAAAGGCCTCAAGTTCAGGATAAACTTCCTTATTTAAATCTTCAATTAATAAATCAAACGTATCCTTTAGACCACTGACGAAACTTGGATCTATCAAGGGTTTTTCTAAGATGTCCATAAGTCCTGATTTTAAGGTTAAAAGATAGAGCACAAAATTTCCACTATCAACCGTAGAAACATAACGAGGCTCTAAAGGCACTAGACTTTGAGTGCTATACCAATTGTATAAATGCCCTTGCCAGTACTCTAAGCTCTCAATTGTATCAAACGTATGCTCAATATTCTCCAGCACCTTGCTTAACGGGATGTAGCCAAAATCCCTAGCGGCTAAATTGCCTAACAAAGCGAGCCCAATATTAGTAGGTGAGGTTCGATGGGCAACCCCATTGGGTGGGTCAATTTGAACATTGTCCGGTGGGAGCCAGTGATCCTCACAACAAACATACTCTTCAAAAAAAGCCCAAATTTTTCTACTCCACCGACGTAACTCAAGTTTTTCAAAAGCCGTGAGTTTATCCTTCTTATGCTGGATTGGAAGACTGACCTTAAAGGCAATCCAAAGGGATAGAATCCAAATTACCCCAACTGGAATAAAGCGTCCAAACTTTGTAGGAAAATTTGAAGCAATGGTTACACCGGCAAATATAACAAAGAGCAAAACCTGCCACATTGATGAAAGGACCGTTCTACTGTTGACTTCTAAGCGTTTCTCAGTATCAGCAGCTGTTTCCCATTCTAACAAATATTTATGCGAAACAAATTGTCGATACAGGCTGCGAGTAATGGCATCTAACAAGATATAGGCTTGATACGGAAGAAATACAAACTGTAGTAAAAGCTGAGTTAGCATGGTTATGATATCATGACTCATATTTCCTCTTTCAGCGGGTTTGAGTAAAAGCCGACTGAAAATGTAAAAAACCATTGGCCAAATTAAGCTTAAAGAAATTAGGCCTACCCAAACTAAAGGATCACCAGAAAAAACAGTGAACCCAAAGATAAGCAAAAATAACTGCACTGGAGCTTCAATACTTCTCCGCAAATTATCGAAAATCTTCCAACGCGAAACAAACGGAATGGGCTTGAACAACCATGGGAGTAGTTGCCAATCCCCTCTGACCCAGCGATGTTGACGACGAAGATATGAAAAGTAATTGGCTGGATATCCATCGACTAATTCTATATCTGTCACGAGCCCAGTTCTGGCATACAATCCCTCAATCAAATCATGGCTGAGAATGGTATTCTCCGGAAAGGCCTTATTCGTCACCTGATGGAACACCTGAACATCATAGATTCCTTTGCCAGTATAAATTCCTTCCCCAAACAAATCTTGATAAACGTCCGAGACAGCCGTAGTGTATGGATCAATTCCTACTCTACCCGAAAAAATCCGAGAGAATTTTGAAGCACCTGCACACAAAATAGAAACTCCCACGCGCGGTTGCAGAATTCCATAGCCTTTAACCACCCTTGTTCCATCCTCACTGAGGATAGGCGCGTGCAAAGGATGAGCAATTGTGCCAATTAATCGTTTAGCCGTGCCACGCGGTAATTGGGTATCCGCATCTAAAGTAATGACATAACGAAAGGTTGGCAGAACTGATAGATCACCAATTTGAATATAGTAACTCGTTTCCCCCTCCTGACGCAAGAGACAGTTAAACTCAGCAAGTTTTCCTCGTTTTCTCTCCCATCCCATCCACACGACTTCAGTGTGATTAAAAATTCTCTTTCGATGAAAGAAGAAGAATCTACTTGAATCATATTTTTTGTTTAAACTTTGGATTCCTGCCGTTGCCGAAGTGATAATTTCAGTGTCCCCTAAAACGTTTTCTGATTGTGCATCCGCAAAGTCACCCAGTAACGCAAAATATAAATTGTCATCTCGGTTAGCAAGATAATAGACTTCAATTTGACTGATAAGTTCATTAACCCTATCAATACTAGTCAGAAGGGTTGGAACAGCGACTATGGTTCGTAATGGATCGGGAATCCCTTCTCTCAACTCCAATTTAGGCAAAAAGGTTGGCTGAAAAACATTTGAAGCAACCCAATTCAAAAATGGAATCATCAAACTACTAGCCCAAATTATAACTCCTAACCACACGACAACAGAAATTAAAGAAAATGGATGACTCTGCAGAGTATATGAAATAGTCAGAACGCTAAGCGTTGCAATCCCAATCAGCAAGCTACCAAAGTAGTAATGAACGGGCTTTCTTTGAATGGCTCGACGAATCTCACTCCAAATATTCCGTGGTTTTCTAAAGTCTTGTTCTAATTCAAGTTCGAGAGTTTCTCTTCCTGCCCCCATTAGATAATACCCTACATGCGAGGATATTATATCCCCTGACTGATGTGCCTTTTGCGCTCCTGATAGTACCTTGCGAGCAACAACTAGTTCAGAAACTTTAAAGCGTCTAGCGATTTTTTCTACCTGATGGCGATAGGTGTCTCTAGATTGAAAATCCAGTTCGCCATAAACCCTACTGGGATCCTTTTGAAAAACCCGCTCCACTAAGCTGACCTCTTCAAAAAAGCGAGGCCAATCTTCCGCAGTCATAAAATGTATACTTAAAATTGCATGACCCATTGACACCTGATACATCGTCTGTCGTTGACGCTCAAGTTTGGCTAACTCTTCGATTGTTGTATCTTGCTTAGCAACTACCCGGTCGACCCAGTGCAAAAGTGGAGCAACATCTACTCCAAGATCACGAATACGTTTTAGGATCTGTTCTGCATACGCTGAGGAATAATCCTCTTGAGGATCTAGGGATTGCAACAATTCTTCCCACTCTGCCGGAAGATGTTCTGATTCCAAAAGAGGTAAGACCCATCGATCCGCAGCTTCTCTTTCCCCTTGGGTAAACAGGATCAGTTCCGTTAACCTTCGAATGTTTTCCAGAAGAATGATCCTCAACATAATAGGAATCGACCATAATTCTCCGCTCGATAAAGGTACTTGAACCTGATAAGCGTTGATAAACCCTTTGAGGGTGTCAATTCGCAATTGACTATCCGTATGCTCAATGAGTTCAACTAATAAACCGTAAATTCGAGGATATCCTTGAAAATCCCCACTGGAAATTCTCGGTAATTGACGCTCAAATTTATTGGGTAGACTGCTTTGAATCTCTTCTCTCAGGTCTTTTAGACTATAATAATTATCAAGTAACCAATCTGTGGCAGGTACAACATCTTGAGTTCGTGCTGAGTATTCCGTGATTTCTCGATAAGCCTGCTCTAAGAACTTCATATTTTGTTTAACCCTAGGCAATAAGGTTCGTTTTTGGAAGCTGGATCCTTGGTTGGCATTGAGTCGAGCAATCTCCTCAGCGTGACTAAGTAAATCGTCCCAATTTAAAACAATATCTTTATAGGGTTTATCCTTCGTCATGGATCGCGTAAAAAACTTCATTCTTCGTCTCCGTCTATTTTTTTACATCATTTATGCATTATTCCCATTTCCCCTCACTTAATTCATAATGCAGTAACACCCCAAGCTCGAGGCGCGAAGTTCGAGGTTCGAAGTTCGAAGGTTAAATATAAATATCAAAAAACACTCTAACCAATTCATCATGGTTAGAGTGTAATGTGAACTCGATGTTCGATGTTCGAGGCTCGAAAGTTAAATCGTTTCTCGCCTCGCGCATCTCTATCATCCAAACCGTTCATTAAATTCTTCTAAGGTTAAGAGTACTTGACGTGGCTTACTTCCTTCGTACCCTCCGACGACGCCTTGTTCCTCAAGCATATCCATGAGCCGCGCTGCTCTTGTATAGCCTAATTTCAAACGCCGCTGGAGAAAGGATACCGACGCCATACCTGTGCGAATAAAAAGCTGTCCTGCATCGATAAATACTGCATCATCAGGACCATGACTGTCTTCACTTTTAGAGGTTGTTTCTTCGAAAAGCCGCTCAGGATCCAGATACTCTGGTTTTCCCAAACCTTTCCAATGCCTAATCACTCGTTGTACTTCGTCATCCGTAACTAAACAGCCTTGTACCCTCAGCGCTTTATTTACACCCAGTGGCGAATAAAGCATGTCTCCTCGTCCGAGAAGTTTCTCAGCGCCAGTTGCGTCAAGGATCGTACGAGAATCGATTTGAGACGAAACAGCAAAGGAAATTCGGCTGGGAATATTAGCTTTAATCACTCCAGTAATAACATCGACAGAAGGGCGTTGCGTCGCAATGACCAAATGAATTCCAGCGGCCCGAGCCATTTGTGCTAAACGGCAAATAGCTTCTTCAACTTCACCAGGGGCAACCATCATTAAATCAGCTAACTCATCAATGATCACCACAATCAATGGCAAGGCAGGGGTATGTCTGATAGTTTCTCCTTTTACCTGATTATATCGTTCGATATCACGAACACCCGCAGCAGCAAAAAGTTCATACCTATTCTCCATCTCTTTAACAATCCATCTTAATGCGCTGGCGGCTTTCTTAGGATCGGTGACAACCGGAGCCAAAAGATGAGGAATACCATTATATTGACTAAGTTCCACCATTTTCGGATCAACCAGTAGGAACTTCACCTCGTCGGGAGTCGCATTATAGAGAATAGAATTGATAATGGTGGTAATGCATACACTTTTCCCTGCCCCGGTCGCTCCTGCGACAAGCAGATGCGGCATTTTTACGAGATCCGCAATGATCGGTTGATCCGCGATATCTTTACCTAAAGCAACTTTTAGCTTGGAAGGATATTGTTTAAAACTCGCTGTCTCTAGCACCTCACGAAAGGGGACGGCACGCGCCTGTTTATTGGGGACTTCAATCCCGATAGCCGCTTTACCGGGAATCGGTGCCTCAATACGAACATCCCGAGCAGCAAGCCCTAACGCAATATCATCTGAGAGATTAACAATTTTACTAATTTTCACACCAGGTGCAGGTGCTAATTCATAACGAGTGATAACGGGGCCTCGCGTTACCCTAATCACTTTGGCCTTCACTCCAAAATCCAGGAGAACCTTCTCAAGCTGTTTAGGGGTTTCCAAATCTTGAATGATTTCGCGCTGGATCATAGAATCCAATAAATTAACATCGGGGAACTTCCAGTGATCGATCCTCTCGACTTTCTCTTCATCCTTCAGAGCTTCAGTACCCTTATCTTTATTGATTATTACCTGCTCAACTAGCTGAGCTACCTGCCCAGCATAAGCAGGATTTATAACTGTCTCGATTTCTAACTGTTCTTTAATTAAGTCAGTAACCAATGGAGGTTCATCTAACTGAATTGAGGATTCGGCACTTTGGGGCATCTGCTCCATCTCATCGAACGCCTGATTCACTTCCCCTAAGTTCTCCTCATCGTCCATAAATTCTTCTTGTTCTAAAGTTTCTTCAACTGTTTTATATCGAGAGAGAAATTCTGTTTGCTCTCTTTGAGACTTAAAAATCGTTGAAAGATCCGACTGTTTCTCAATAGGTTCATTTCCCAATCCCTTTGCAACATAACCGTGTTGGGTTGATCGTCCCGACCGTTCCTCTAGGTCTACTTCCTCGATATAATCATCAAGCCCTTTTAAGCTTTTCATTTTAGAGGGTCCCTTCGGGAAAATTGACTCACCTGTTCCAAAATATGAAGGGAAGTCCTTGCCGAATTCCTCCATTTCCTCTGCTTTCTGGGGATCTACGTCCTTCATTTCTACCCATTCAGGGATGAAAAATATTGATTAAACCCCTTTAAACTGACTAATTTCCCCGCTGGCAAATCGATACCCTTAGTTTGTTGAGCTTGAGCAGATTTTTGACCCACACTCTGAATCATTCTATGTTTGGACTCTTTCGAACTTCCTGCTATAGAAATTTTTTCTTTGAAAGGGTTAGACCCTCCGGAAGTTGATGTCTCTGAAAAAATCCAGAGCAGGATTGCCGCGACAAAACAAATCAAAGGGCCTGCCCAAGTAAAACTTCCCATCAGGATTGTAAATAAGGAATGCACTTGTTTTCCAATCGCAAAACCAAAAGCACCTAGTAAACCTGCGATTGAAACCATAAGTAGTATGGCACTTAATACTTTAAGCCAAAAAGCATATGTAATTTTCTTCTTTTTCGACACACTTATCCACCTCCACGCTTCTTATTCATTATGGTAGATGAGCTATAAGAATGTCAAAAGTTTTTTTTTACAAAAAACCCCTAACCGGCTAAGGTAATAGGGGTTTGGAATTAATAACCTAATAAGACACCCTCTTGATTTGGTAAAGGGTTAAATATCTCTTGCGAAATTTCACCTTCCGCATTCAAGAAGACGTGCCCAGTATAAATAAAGCCACCTTTGGACCAATATCGCAAGTCTAAAAATTCGACCTTACATTCTGTGTTACTTGAGTGATCAATAACATGATAATAAGGTGTGAATTGATTAAATATTTCAGCTAGATTCCCTTCAAGAGCATTGGAAACTAACGGGTTATCCCCATCGAATTTTGGTAAGACTCGACAGATCGAAGGAACCTTATTGCGGATAATGCCAAAACGAACATTATCTCCTTTAAAAAGAATAAAGTTCCAAGTAAAAGGATGATACATTGCAGGTAGGACTTTAACCTGATTAAAATCATTCAAACGATATATCTCCATTAAACTTTTACGTGTTTTCAGTCTTCCGAAGTGGCGGTAACCAAGGTATATTCCACTCAACGTAAACGCAGCCAAAGATGAGATTGACGCATAGTACGGGGCCTTTAGAGAAATGAATAAAGACACAAGCAAAGAACACAGGACGATGGGATCTGTCAACATAATCATGTCTAGGGTAATTTTTTTACGGGAAAAAGGCCAGAATAGCTCTGCTCCATAAGAATTTAATAAATCCATGACGCTATGAGACACCGTCCCAGCAAGTGTCCAAAAGAAAACAGTCGCCCATGAGCTAGTTGGAAAAACGAGATACAGAACTGTGCTTAGCCCTAGCGCCATAGCACTTAATGCAATTAGAGAATGACTAGCACCACGATGTTTCAATAAATAATTCAAACGACCTTTTACATGAGTAATAATATCTAGATCGGGCAGCATAGCCCCTAAGGTACACCCTAGAATAATGGGATCATTCAGTTGGATTGTGTGGCCGGAAAGAGTACTTAGCGCAATTCCTATTAAGCCGTGTGTTATTGGATCCAGGATTGACCACCTCCTATTGAATTACATCCCTTAAATTCTTTACAACAAATCTTATTATATCACGTGAAGTCTCCAATAGACTATTTATTTACTTTCCTATTTTATCCATATATTCTAGCTTGCTTTTTATAACTTTTGTAAAGGAGAAGACCAAAAACCTAGTTTTGACGATAGGTTTTTGGTCTTAAAAGTTGACGTTTGCCTTACTTAGTAGAATGTGCAGCTACTTTGATTGAATTATTAACATTGTGGATTTCAGGGATATATTGAACTAGTTTTTCAGCCCATTCCCGATCTTCTTCAGAGTACACTTCTCCAGTCAGAAAAGCAATTCCATCTTTAACAAAAGCACGAATTTGTCCAGAGTTTAAGCGATGTTGACCAAGCTTGGAGACTAACTGCTCGGTTAACCATAAATCATCTCCTTGGGAACGATGTCGAGTAAATATCTCACTGACCACAGCTTTTACTCCAGGGACTTGATAGGCCGTTTCGACCGCCCATTCCATGACATCCTGAGTGTCAACAAGACCCGTTAGTGTAATGAGACCCATCCGAGCTTTAGTCTTAATCTCATGAGCATTGACCCATGGAGAAGCAACTAAAGCATTTTCGACACGATTAACTAAAGTCGCATCATCGACAGCCTTCTCCAAAAACTGAATCTCACTGCGTATTTCTTTGACTCCACGAACTTGGGAGGCTAAGCGTTTCGCTAATCTCTCTGTACTTTGGGTCTCTACATGTCCAAGCAAAGTGGCAATTCCTCGACTTACTCGACAACCCAAGTGTTTTATCTCCGTGTAGTTTGACCCCTGAAAACGCTCATTGATGCCCCGTTCAATGTCTTTATCCTTGATAGTTCCGTCATTAGCGACCGTTAGCGAATTATCTAATTCTTTAACCCCATCAATTCGACCTACTCTACTTCCAAAAAAATCTTTTTCGACGAGGCTATCCACCATTCCCCAAAGTGTGACTCGGTCTCCTTTGACCTTAACCTGGATCCCTAAAGCACTGTCTCTAAAATGAGTATGAATAAGCTTTTCGATTTCCCGAAGGACGTCTTGTTCAGAACGTAAATTTCCCATAAATCTCCCTCCACTCAGAAAACTGTTACTACTCGCATAGAGGGTATTTTATCCCAAGACTTCCTCTTTTAATCTAAGACCCTTATGATTATCAAACTTCGCAATGTGTGAGGTTTGCAGCAAGTTTTTCTAAACGATGTAATTGATCTCTCAACCCTAATACTATTAACAGATCTCCCTGAAATATTGCTTCGCTAGCATCAGGATTACTGATCACCTGATTGTCCCGTAAGATCGCGAGAACCATGGCCCCGGTTTGCTGCTTAATTCTACTCGTTAATAATGTTTCCCCAACCAAACATGAGCCTTGATCAATTTTCAGTTCCACCATTTCCATTTCAATATTATGATCATGAATCACGGTCTCTAAATATTCCACACTAATAGGTTTCAGGATCGACATCGCCATTCTCCATCCGCCCAAAGTTGCCGGAGAAATCACTTTGTCCGCTCCAGCACGCAATAACTTTTTTTCAGATTCAGGCTGATCCATCCGAGCTACCACCTGAATATTGGGATTTAGCCCTTTGGCTGTTAAGGTGACAAAAACATTTAATGAATCCTCAGGGAGAGCAGAGATTAGTCCCTTCGCTTTCATAATAGAGGCCTTATTCAAGGTTTCATCATAGGTAGCATCACTATGAATCACTAAAAAACCTTCCGCTATTAGCTGGTTAGCAAGGTCCTCCTGTTGTTCTATGACAACACATGCGGCACCCTCTTTACGTAGGCGGTAAATGACTTGTCTGCCTACACGTCCTGCGCCGCAGACAATGACATGATCTTGAAGTTGTTCGATCTTCTTATTCATTTTTCTTCTCCAATACACGCCGGCCAATTGACCTTCAATCAGAAAGGCCATCATAAGTCCAGCAAAATAGAGCATGACTCCGACTCCACTCAGCATCAGGAATGTCAAAAAGGCATGTCCTGCAGCGGTTTGAGGTTCAATATCTCCGAAGCCTACCGTCGTGACTGTCTGAACTGTAAGATAAATAGCTTTAGCTAACGTGAGGTGTTCCGTTAATATGAGTCCGACTGTCCCGACAACCAAAGTAATGAGTAAAGCAATAAAAGCTAGCAAAACACTCCTAGCCAACAATTCGCTCCTTTCTGTCTGGTCCAACGTTAATTAAACATGAGCGAATTACTTCACTCGATGTTTGAGGTGATTCTGGCATTTGGCTAAATTTCTAAGTAAGATCTTAATTGGAGGACACTATCATAAGGGACATCCATTTGACCCAATTTTACAAACCCCGAAGGTCCATGATAATCGCTGCCGCCAGTTGCCAAGATGGCAAATTTATCGGCAACTTCTGCATAGTATTGAATAAGAGCTGCTTGTCTTTCCCAATAGCCGTAATACACTTCAAGACCAATTTGACGATAGGCTAAAAGTGAAAACACTATCTGGGGATCCCAGAGTAGTCCAGGATGGGCGACAACAGGAAGTCCGCCGCATGCAAAAATAAGGTCAACAGCATCCTCGAACGTATGGTTTAGATAAGGTAAATGGGCCACTCCCCCAGGACGAAAATGAGCTGCAATCTCTCGCCAATTTTTATTCTGACTGCTACCACTTTCCTGATGATAAATGGCTCTCATGATATGCCCCTTAGTAACAGCCCCATTTGCTCCGACTTCGTTCTCCACATCTTTCCACGTTAGGGAAATACCGCCACTCTTTAAGCACTCAACCATATCATGGGCTAAAGCAGTGCGTTGGGTTCGAATCTCTTGCAATCGCGCCTGTAAGAGTGGATGATTAACATTTTTGAAATAACCTAAGAGATGGACTTCGTGACCCTGGTAACTGGTTAACAATTCAACACCCGGAATAATCTTAATATCTAATTCTTCCGCAAGAAGTTCAGCCTTATTAATTGCTTGAGTACTTTCATGGTCCGTAATTGCTAAGGTTTGAACATTGTTGGTATGGGCAAGGTTAATAACCTCTTCTATCGAAAGCAAGCCATCAGATTCATGCGTATGAATGTGTAAATCTGACCTCAAAAACACCCCTCCCTTATTTGCATCTTACCATTTTTTCTAGACTCAAGCCAAAGACTCGCCCAAACTCCCACAGAAGGTCAAAGATTAATTTAACTATAGTATGCCTATTCTTGTTTTTCCTTAAAAATCCTGCCTGCTTGTTTCATAATTAAAGGCAATAAATCTTCAAGATCTTTAAATTCCATAATATATAATTCCATAATATATTGACACATCCCTTTTTATCCGATATAATTCATTTCGTTGCAAAAATTATAGGGGATTAGTTTAATGGTAGAACAACGGTCTCCAAAACCGTCAGTGGGAGTTCGACTCTCTCATCCCCTGCCAAACAAAAAATGAGACACCGCAAGTGATTGCGGTGTTTTTTATTTTGCCCTTTAAGTTGTTTAATGCTCGTTTGGGGACTATTTGGGGACTAATGATAAAACAAGCTACTATATAATAGGATAAATTACTATAAAGCAAACGGAAATCAAGGAGGTTGTTTTCACTATTTGTCGAATAGTACATAGGGTTATATTGATGGAGGTAAGAAGTTGAAGAATATTCTTGAATTACTAAAGGTTATTTTCTTTATATCAGTTCCTGCTTTGTTAGCTTATTTAAGTTCTAATAATAGCATTTTAGACCAATGGAAAACCCAAAAATATCTGGGTGACAATTTCAACATTGAGCTATTTAAACAATATTTACTTATCATAGGTACTATAATAACTAGTGGATACTTAAGTATAAGTAACGCATTGAATATAAGAAAGAATTCCGTCTTACTATCTCAAAGGGCTGCCCTAATTAACGAATGGAAAATATCAACATTATATTATTTAGAAAGTATTATCATCGATGAACATACAAGTTCTATTAAATTTAAAATATGGAGAGAGCGAAGAGGTATCATTTATAGAATTTCAAAAAAATTCTATAATGCTATTGGGAAAAATCGTAAGATAGTGTTTTACGAAAGACAAATAGAAGGTTTAACTGATATGGATAATACCAGTATGTATTATGAGGTTGCACCGAACATTCAAGGTGTAGTAGGTCTATGTTATAATGAGAAAGAAATACAGTACGAAGAGGACTTTTCATTATCTTTGGATGCTCATCATTTAAATCCTTTTCAACTAAGTAGAGCACGTCAAATTAAATTTTGCCTTTGTTCGCCGATATTTAATACAAACAATGAAATTGTCACAATTATTTCTTTCGAGAGCATACACTGTATTAATATAAACACAAACTTTGAAAACCAACTTGCGAATGCAATAACAAACTTCTGTCAAACACTCTATCAAAATTGTCCTGAACTTTTTAAATAAGGGGGTTTCAAAATGGCCAAATCTATAAAGGCTTCTTCCTGCAAAGCTGCGTCTGGCCGAAAAGAATATCTTTCTAGCATTGCAGGTAATGTTTTATCTCAAAAAACTAATGCCTACGGGATATCGAGTAACTCAAAAAAGGCTAGTTTATCAATAAAGGTTTCTCAAACTATGAGTGCAACATCTGCATCAAAAGTATTAAGTGACGGTAGATTTGGAGCAGAAAGCAAATCCATTGCTGGTTCTGTTTTAGCTCAGACAAAAAAGAGATGCAGCACAAAGAAGAAAAAAAGAAAATAATCAAAGACCTTTGATTTAGAGGTCTTTTTTGTAAATACCCTGACCAGTTTAAGCACTTAATTATTTCATACCTTACTTGCTCAGTAAGTGGAAACATGTCTCTAAAAAATATACAAGCCCTTCTTTTCGGAGAAGGGCTTGTATATTTTTTTAAGGTTTAAGCTCTCTTATGTGTAATCATACAATATAACATTACGTTTTGTGCAAAGTGTTAGATATTGTTCCTTTGCTTACCCCATTATTGCACCAAGAAGCCGGTGCTATCTCACTCTTCTTCTGTTGATTCGGTACTTTTTTCCGTTTGCTCTGTTCGATGTTTAATAAATTCCTCCAACTGTGCATCCGACACACGCCACTCCGATTTAGGTGCATCAGAAAGCTTAAAACCGCGCAAACGTCCAGATCTCAACCAATCCATTATCGTTCTCGGCTTTACATGGAATAGTTCAGCAAGCTCTTGAACCGTATACATGCGTTCCATTTATAAACCCTCCTAAGCTTAAACATCAAATAATATTGATTAACTACATAGTAACATAAATGCATATAAACTGCAACAAACGTATATACTTTAATGTAATACTATGGTAAAATAGATTAAATCTAAGTTCCGATAATATAATCGTATCGGAAGTCAGGAAGTTGAGGAGGAGTATCATGGAAATGAGCTTATCTTTAATGAAGGATAGGAACATTAGTGTTAGACATGATGTCTCTATCGATATGTCTTGAAGGTAGATTCTTTCTTAATTAGGTAGGAGGGTTTAAGGTTCTTACTATTATTGTAGGGACCTTTTTATGTGTAAGACATGTTTCCCCTAATTTCGCAAGGGAGTTGTGAGATGATAAGGTAATACTTGTTGGAGATGCAGTTATCAAGTTGTTCACATCAAGTAATTGCGTAGTTTCTGTATATACATCCTTTTTTCCATTTGGATCACGAATTGTAATAACTAAACAAAATTCTTGCTCTAAATCCTTTTTCTCTGTGATAGCTAATTCTTCAATATATTTACGGTATACACCTTCAATTTTGAGGTACCACTTCTTTGGTGATTCAAGGTGGTTTTCCTTATTAGCTACGGTAGCTTGAGAAAGGTCTACCGCATATTTTTTGTTTGGATAGTATTTATCACCATATTGTATGAGAGTTTTTTCACTAAGATGAAATTCATGATTTAAAGACGGTTTTCTTCTTGTATACATGCTTGAGGCTAATAGGTTTTGACCACCATCTCGACCAATGGGATTTTTTATAGTTGGTTTCGTAGTATCTCTAGCCACTTTGACCGATGGGAGCCAAAAGAGCATGACGAGGTTCGTAACCTTTTTAGACAAGCAAACATACTATAAATCAGATGCAATGACAGGCAGTTATTCACTTCCAAAAATGGGAGTATGGCAGGCTCTCCCCTTTAATAAACGACTTGGGCTGGTCGCTTTCCTCTTAATCTCCGTCCAAATTTTTCGATATTTGGTTTTTAAGTACCTTTTAGAAATTCTCTTATAGTTGAGAGTAATTAATGCGCGAAGCTCTCGACTCTGGTTAGAAACCAAAAATCATAAAAAGGAGAGATTAGAATGGCCTATTCAAAAGAATATGCTGCTAAACTTATTTTTACTTTGGATTCGGTGAGAAAAACACAACGAGCACAAAGAAATATTTATGATTCCGGTATTGTAAGTCCCAATCAAAATACACTGGCATCAAGCTTGTCTGCAGTGGCTAGCGTTTTGAGTCTTGTTTTTATCCTTGGCACACCAGCTACTTTGGCAGCAGGGGTTACGTCTCTTGTATCCGGTATGATTCCAGATGAAAAAAGTGTACTGCAATCGCTGGTGTATGCAGGATATTGGAATTTAGGATATATCGAAGACTTTCTAGTTGATAATCCGGGATACGATATGATAGAAGTAAATCTTCCCTTTATTGAATATACAACAGTAGGAGTTCGATTTATCACAGGTAAAGGTGTGGTAACACGAATTCATTCAGGTAGCGGATGGATTATTATGTAATAGTCCCCTTAGCTAAAGAAGCGACCGTTTTCCTCCTTAAGAGGAAAACGGTCGCTTCTTGTATACTCATTTAAACAAGCCTCGAATTACTATTGGATCAAACTCATTAGTTATTTTATATGATTTAGTCGTATTCTTTTTTGAATTATATTCAAATATATTTACATAGTCATTATCGTAGAGTGTTATTCCAAACTTTCTATTCTCGTTAGTCTTTAAGGTTATCCAGTACGACTCCGTATAATTAATATTTGAAAAACTTGCTTCTCTCATTTTTGTCCGAGAAAAAGCATTCATTATTAATTCAATTTGACTGGGATCTGTTACAGTTATTCTATTCTCATTTATAGCATCAGTTTTTCTAATTATTTCAATTGAGCTTACTTCCATCACGTTCAAATGGTCCAATACGACCTCTTTGAATGTAGTGTTTTTTGTAGACATATAAATAATTACTAAACCAACCACTATAGCAAAAATTATTGCCGCAACAATCTTATAACGTTTTTTCATAGAAGCCTCCTTTAATCATTTAATCTTTATAGCGCATTTTGTATAGCTATCTATATCTATATCTATATTCAGGGAGAGGCCTTCAATATAACGGTATGCTTGTACGTATGTGTTGGGAACCTCTACATCTTTTTTTCGTGATGTTAACGATAGTACTTGATATCGAAAAGAAGAGGCCTGCTATTGAATAGCTCAGAATCACTCTGTCTGAAATATTGACTAGATTGAAAGTTTTCAACGTTGCCATAACCATAAATAAAGCTCCTATAATCATTTTATCAAGACCAATAGAACTGTAAGGGTTATTCCTTCGCGAAAATGATACTTCCGTTTTTCCACCGGACTCTCTGGAATCTCCTGAAAAAACCCCTTTTTAACCATCATGGCAATATACGGTCGCGTTAGAGCAGGTTCTGTACAAGAGAGACGCGTTTCAGGTACAACGGAAATCAGTTTCCCCTTTGTAAAGTGATGTACCCGATGTTCTATTCTTAGTGGTGGAGGATCAGATGAAGGCAAAACAAAATGATAATCTTCAAGATACGTTTCCTCATTGATGATAAAGGATGTGGGTCTAAAAATAATCATATTGGCATCTGAATGTGACTCGGTTTTTGCCATAATCTCCGATGGAATTTGATCAACAAAGTTTTTAAATGCCTCTACCATCCATCTTTAACCTCCCTTTACCCAGTGGATCATGGGTTTCATCCAAATTAAGCTCGAGAGCGATGGCAAAAGGCTATGTCTGTGACCCTGCCCTTGTGGCAGGCGAATACTTTTACCCCTTGAAACAATTCAGAGGAAAAGTTATACTAATACTCTTGATGCCCTTTAAAAGTATCGTTTTAGGTTATGTCTGACGCTTCCTCTTTGGTGTCATTGGCAAGATTTATAGGAATATCGCCGCTTTTTTTATTCCTTAAGGAATCTTGAATAAATGTTTGAAGATCTTCAGCTAATATCTTCCCTTTTTCCACTAGATCTGTACCTTGTTGTTTTAATGCTCCTACATGTTGAGTTGTAACGTCCTCGACACGTTCTAGAGCGTTGTCAGCCTTATTACCAATACCTTGACGTAAATCCTTCCCGCACTTAGGAGCTAATAAAAGGCCTACCACTGCCCCGGCTACGCCTCCAACAAGAGCAGCAACTACAATGGTGCCAAGTTCCATATTCTTATCTGCTTTATGTATTCTTAGCATAAATCATTTCTCCTTTATAAATATATTTAGTTTATTTTATCATATCGCCCTTATAAAATGTGGAAGATTTTTCTTTATCACACCATAAATTACCGTTAATATAAAAGTAATTACAATAGTTTCAAACATAGGACAGCTGGTTATCTTCTCAAGAGTAACCAGCTGTCCTTTTAATCCATTTTACATTTAACTAACTTCGTGTCTCGATTCAACATAAGCGTCAAATTACTCTCTATTAACGCTGCTTCTTGATCCAAAATCGGTTTTGTGTCCTGTGGTTTATTGCTAAGATTATCTAAGGCTACAGAAAGCATAAGTTTAATGCGATTCAGTTGATTAACTTCACTCGCTCCTGGATCATAATCGATGGGAGCAATATTAGCTAAAGGATAAGACCGTCGAATTTCCCGAATCATCCCTTTGCCCGTTATGTGATTGGGCAAGCAGGCAAACGGTTGCAGACATACGATATTATTAACCCCGCTTCGAATCAGCTCAACCATCTCTCCGGTCAGGAACCAGCCTTCTCCAGATTGGTTAGCGAGAGAAAGGTGCTTTTCTGCATATTTAGCGATTTGGGTGATCGGTTTTGGAGCTTCAAATCGCTTACTGGCTTTCAAGGCCTTCTTCATCTCTTTACGAAAGGATTCAATTCTGTTCATCGAAAACATCCCAGACACCATTTCCCAAAAGCCACCCGAAAGTTGTTCGAATTTGATACGACTATCTAAGGCACCGTATAAAAGAAAGTCCGTGAGATCCGGAACGACTGCCTCCGCCCCTTCAGCCTCCAACAATTCCACAATATTATTATTGGCTGTAGGATGAAATTTGACGAGTATTTCCCCGACAACTCCTACTTTCGGTTTGACCAAATCCTCGTTGATCACTAAATTATCAAAATCCTTGACTATTTGATGAATATTCCTCGTGAATTCTTTATTGTTTCCTTTTATTAAGGATTCTTGACACCGTTTAACCCATGATTCATATAAAATATTGGCCGAACCTGGAAACTTCTCATACGGTCGTACTTTATAAAGCACCCGCAT
This sequence comes from Desulfosporosinus sp. I2, assembly GCF_000960765.1. Lineage (GTDB taxonomy): Bacteria > Bacillota > Desulfitobacteriia > Desulfitobacteriales > Desulfitobacteriaceae > Desulfosporosinus. Next base: position 18,825 of record NZ_JYNH01000036.1, read on the forward strand.
TAAGAGATCCCCGTAAATCAGCCCCCTCATAATTTGGTTAAACATTGGGATTGTTAACTTAAAACCTGGATTATTCTCCAAGTTAGAAGAATTACCTGTATTTAAGGCAATCACAGGGACCTGTTCTAGTTTGGCATCTTTTAGAGCCTTTCGAATAAAGGCAATATAATTGGTAGCTCGGCATCCTCCACCCGTTTGGGTAATAATAACCGAGGTGTTGTTCACATCATACTTACCCGATCTCAACGCTTTCATTAACTGACCTACGACGATAATAGCCGGATAACAAGCATCATTATGCACATACTTTAAGCCTTCATCAATGGCTGATTTATCAACAGAGGGTAAAAACTCAATCGTATAACCTGCTCCTTCAAAGGCCATCTTAAAAAATTGAAAATGAATGGGGGACATTTGAGGAGCCAAAATCGTATGCGTATTCTTCATTGCTTTGGTAAATAAGACCTTTGGCAGCGGATCATAAAGCTTTTGTGGCGTAAAATTCCTCTTATCTCGTTCGTTAATAGACGCGATCAAAGAACGCAAACGTATTCTTGCCGCTCCCAAATTATTGATCTCGTCGATTTTTAAAACGGTATAGATTTTTCCATAAGTTTCGAGAATCTCTTTAATCTGATCCGTTGTTACAGCATCAAGACCACATCCGAATGAATTCAGTTGGATTAAATCTAAATTAGTTTGCTGCGCGACATAACTGGCTGCAGAATACTCTCTTGAATGGTACACCCATTGATCAACAACGCGTAAAGGCCTCTCGACCTTACCCAGATGACATATCGAATCTTCGGATAAGATGGCAAATCCATATGAACCAATCATTTCAGGTATCCCATGGTTAATTTCAGGGTCAATATGATAGGGTCTACCCGCGAGCACAATACCCTTAATTTTGTTTTCCCGGATGTAATTAAGCGTTTCTTCTCCTTTTGTTCTTACATCATTCTTATATCGATCGAGTTCCGCATACGCTTTATTCAGGGCACTGGCTAGCTCATGCTTCGGTATTCCTTCAGGTTTCAATTCTTCAGCTAATCGTTTGACCATTTTACTCGGCTTATCCAATGGTAAGAACGGATGATAAAAGGTTACAATTGGCTCTCTAAGAATATCCATGTTGGCATTAATCGTCTCTGGATAAGAGGTGACGATGGGACAGTTATAATGGTTATTTGCCTCTGAATCCTCTTTTCGAACATATGGGATGCACGGATAGAAAATCTTATTTATCCTTTTTTTAATTAAATCCGCGACATGACCATGAACGAGTTTAGCCGGATAACAGGCGGAATCGGAAGGGATTGTGTCCATACCCTGTTCATATAGATGTTTTGAGGATCGCCCAGAAATTAAGACCTGGTAACCTAATTCTGTGAAAAAGGTAAACCAAAAGGGATAGTCTTCATAAATATTTAAAACCCTAGGAATTCCGATAGCTCCACGCCATGCTTTTTGCTTAGGCAAGGGTTTGTAGTCGAAAACTCTTTGGTACTTATATTCGAAAAGGTTAGGAATTTCATTCTTAACAACGTCTTTCCCCGTGCCTCTTTCACAACGATTACCTGAGATATACTCCCTTTCGCCAGAAAACGTTTTAACACTCACTAAACATTTGTTCCCGCATAGCCCGCATCGTTTCATGGAAGTTTCTATTTTAAAATCAATTAAATCAGTTTCTTGCACAAGGCTCGTCTGATGCCCCAACTCATGGCGATCTTTAGCAATTAGAGCGGCTCCAAAGGCCCCCATAATGCCGGCAATATCAGGCCGGACGACTTCCTGTTGGGCGATCATTTCAAAGGCTCTCAAAACTGCATCGTTATGAAAAGTTCCACCCTGAACCACGATTTTCTTGCCTAGGTCCTCAACATTTCTTAGGCGAATAACTTTATACAAAGCGTTTTTAATCACTGAAATAGATATCCCCGCGGAAATATCGCTGATCTCAGCGCCTTCTTTTTGGGCTTGTTTAACTCTGGAATTCATAAATACCGTGCAACGGGTCCCCAGATCGACGGGATGCCTTGAACTTTGGCTCAAACTAGCAAATTCTTTGACATCCATATCTAGCGAATGGGCAAAGGTTTCAACAAAGGATCCACACCCTGAAGAACATGCCTCATTTAATGTGATAGACTCGATAACCCCATCACGAATCACTAAACTTTTCATGTCTTGTCCACCGATATCTAACACAAAATCCACACCAGGTTGAAAAAAATTAGCTGCCGTGTAATGAGCTACCGTTTCAATTTCCCCAATATCCACCCTCAGAGCGGCCTTTATTAGATGCTCCCCATAACCAGTGACGGCTGAGTTTAAGATGGTTGTGCCTTTATTAAGTTGTCCGTACATAGTTTTCAAAGCCTCAATGGTTGACTCTAACGGGCTACCCATATTACTGCCATAATGTGAATACAACAGGCCTCCAAGTTCATCAACGAGGGCAATTTTAGTCGTTGTCGAACCAGCATCTATGCCCAGGAAGGCATTTCCCTGATAACTTTCGAGATCCACTCGGCGGACTTTATGCAATTCATGTCTCTTTTTAAACTCAAGATATTCTAGGTCATTAGCGAATAAAACCTCTAACTCTTGATCTTCAGAATTATTAATTTTGTAAATCATCGGTACTTTTTCATATAAGCTCTCACATGTAAAGATCTCTTTATCTTGTGAAGATAAGGCAGCCCCTATCGCCACAAAATATTGAGAATCCTCTGGATAAATGACATTCTCATTTTTCAAATTAAGGGTTTCAATAAAGCGCTGTCTAAGCTCTGACATAAAGTGTAGCGGCCCACCCAAGAATGCTACTTTACCACTTATAGGTCTTCCCTGAGCCAGTCCGCTAATCGTTTGATTGACAACTGCTTGTAATACAGAGACGGCGATATCTTCTTTAGCGGCTCCTTCATTTAATAAAGGTTGCACATCGGTTTTGGCAAACACACCGCATCGTGAGGCAATCGGGTATATATTGTGAGAGTTTTTAGCAAGCTCATTTAATCCAGGTGAATCTGTTTGTAACAAGGAGGCCATCTGATCAATAAAGGCCCCCGTACCACCAGCACACGTTCCGTTCATACGTTGTTCGATGGATTCGCCAAAATAAGTGATTTTAGCATCTTCACCGCCAAGCTCTATAGCTGCGTCTGTGTTCGGAATCATTATTTTGATGGCCTTGGTACAGGCAATCACTTCTTGAATAAATGGAACTTCCAACTTTTGAGAAATATGATAGCCTCCAGATCCAGTAACCATAAGAGTCAAGAAATGCCCCTGCAAACTAGCTTTGGCATCATTAAGAACAGAAACTACTGTATTTCTAATATTGGAAAAATGTCTTAAATATTTCTTGTAGACAATAGTTCGTTCATCTAAAACAACAACTTTAATGGTCGTTGAACCAACATCCAATCCAATATTGAGAACTCTACTCATCTTTTTCCTCCACAATGCATAGAAATTTTATGAACCCACATAGGTTATTCCTTTTGCAAAAATTCTAACATAACTTAAAATGCAAGCCTGGATATCCGTTTCAAACGTAAGTTTATTCATAACTAAAGAAGTAATAAATAGGCCAAAACTAGTGGTTAAAAAACTAGTGGCTAACGTTTCTGGATTTTCGAGGATGGCCCCTTTATTCTTCATTTCTTCAAAATAATAATTTAAAAGCTTTTTGAATTCACTGGGAAACCTAAACATGGTGACATCAAAATCGGGGTTTTGATCTTCATTTTTCAAGTACATCAAAATAATCTTGCGATTTTTATATAACATATGTTGGTAGGAGGAACAGATTTTAATTAAATCTTTTTCTAGATCCCATTCCAATCCTTCAAAGAGCGCTCTGAATTTCGGGAAGAACATAAACTTTTCAAAAGCTTTTTCAAAAAGATTATGTTTGTTCTCGAAATGCCTAAAGAGAGTCATTTCACAAACTCCCGCCTCTTTAGCAATTTCTTTCGTGGTTACAGCGGTGTAACCTTTTTGAGAAAAGAGAAGAATGGACGCATTTAAAATCTTTTCTTCTGTATTTAGTGAGTACATTCCTTCTTCTCCTATCATAGTCTATTTTTTCATGTTAGTTCCTACTAACATTAGTATTATTCTATCATTCTCTCCGAATAACTTCAATCCTATTATATAGGTATATTCCCTATATCTTACTATTCCAGTATACGCAAGAAAGGACAAAACAATCATAAATAGTCAAGATTGTTTCGCCCTTTTATTAAAGTTTGGTGCGCTAAATTTCACATATAGTCAACTTTCAATAATCTTACAACTCTTTTTGCTTAATGATTATGCGCAGTTTTTAATTGACTAACCAAGGTATCACTGAGCTTGCCCGGCACCTCTTCATATCGTAAGAATTTCATAGTAAAGTTACCTCTACCCTGAGTGATACTTCTTAAATCAATGGCATAACGCATCATTTCCGCTTGTGGAACATGAGCGCGTATTATTTGATACCTTTCGCCAGCGACCATACCTAATACTTTGCCGCGTTTCCCATTAAGGTCGCCAATCACATCTCCCATAAATTCTTCGGGCACGCTTACTTCTACTTCCACTACAGGTTCGAGCAAGGTAGGTTTAGCTTGCTCTACTCCTTTACGAAATGCCATAATCGCTGCAAGTTTAAAAGCCATTTCTGATGAATCCACAGCATGATAAGAGCCATCGCAAAGCGTAACTTTGATATCGGTTACTGGGTATCCTACCATTGTTCCTTCAGCCATGGCCTCCCGAATCCCCTTCTCTACAGCTGGAATATATTGCTTCGGTACAGACCCTCCAAATATGGACTCAGCAAACTCAAAATCATGTCCTTCCAAGGGTTCAATACTAATCCATACATGTCCATATTGACCATGTCCACCCGTTTGCTTTTTATGTTTTCCTTCAACTTTAACAGCCTTGCGAATTGTCTCACGATATGGGACTCGTGGAACCTTCATGGAAACTTCAACGCCATACTTTCGAGCCAACTTTTCCTGAAGAATTTCAAGTTGCATTTCTCCCATACCCGTTAGAATCAACTCTTTTGTTTCCATATTTTTATGAATTTTAATAGTTGGATCTTCCTCCACAATGCGGGCTAAGGTCGTACCTAATTTATCCTCATCCCCTTTAGTCTTAGCTTGAATCGCTACGGATAGTGAAGGGATCGGAAAATCAATCCCTTGTAACTTAAGAATGTGTTCTTTCCCACATAAAGTATCTCCTGTTTTTACATCCACTAGCTTTGCAACAACCGCAATATCTCCAGCCACCACGCTAGTAATAGGCTCTTGAATTTTACCTCTTAAATAAAAGGGTTGCCCAATTTTTTCTTCGAGGCCTCGATTTGAATCCATCACCAATGCTTCAGCATTAAACGTTCCACCAAAAACCCGGAAAAATGACATTTTGCCGACATAGGGATCCGCAAGAGTTTTAAAGACTAAGGCTGCTTTGTCTTTAATCACTTCCGGTGATGGGGCATAACTTACTAAAAAATCAAGCATATTTTTAATCCCAATATTTTTTATTGCCGAACCGCAAAGCACAGGAATTACAAGATTTTGTTTCAAAGCTTTCCTCAAGGCCGTTTGAAGATCTTCTTCATTGAGAGCGTCCCCTTCTAGGTATTTCGTTAAAATCTCATCATCCGCTTCAGCAACCGCCTCTATTAGTTGCTCTCTCAATAGGTCAATTTCATCTTTATAGTTTTTCGGGACCTCGCTCACTGAAAACTTTCCACTTCCATTGTCTTCATAGTCATAGGCTTTATTTTCGACAATATCGATGACTCCCTTGAAGCTTTCTTCTTGTCCGATTGGAATTTGTAGGGCAACAAACCTTGCGTTAGGATAAGCCCCCTTAAGTTGGTCCAAAACCTTACCAAAATTGGCATTTTTTCGATCTAACTTATTAACAAAGATCACATTAGGTAACTTCTCTTGTTCCATAACACTCAGTGTTATTTCTGCTTGTACCTCAAGTCCCGCAATGCCACAAAGCACCAAAACCCCACACTCGACAACACGTAAGGAACTCTTGACTTCTCCAAAAAAATCCGAATATCCAGGAGTATCGAGAACATTGACTTTAACCCCTTGCCATTCAATTGGAATAAGACTCATACTAATCGACACTTTGTGCTTAACTTCTTCTGGTAGATAATCTGAGACGGTGTTTCCTTCAGATATTTTGCCAATACGGTTCGTCACACCTGAATTGAAAAGAAATGTTTCCGTCAGGGAAGTCTTACCTGCTCCACCATGCCCTACTAGACAAACGTTGCGAAGATGTTTTGTGTCATAGGTCTTCAAGACGATTCCTCCTTGATATGTTATTTAAGAAAAAGGACATGCCTTTTTACTTGCAACAGATAATCGGAGTCTCCATGTCTAGATATCCCTAATTAGTATTTCTTATGGAAAATAAGGGTCATATAGTCTCGAATACAGCCTAATTTCTTGGTTCGTAAGTTCCCCAGACCTGTGTTTTTCGATTACGAAGCATACATTTCCCCATTGCCCAAACATCTTGGACCTCTAAGTCTTGATCCAATACGACTAGATCAGCATCGTATCCCACTCGAATGATTCCTTTATTCTTAAGGCGAAGAACATTAGCAACATTTGAGGTGATCGTACGTAAGGCTACTTCTAACGGGAGCCCATAGTGTACAACAGACTTTCGGATATCACGCCATAAGACCTCTACAGAGCCAATTCCCATGCCAATAAGTACTCCCGTTTCGTTATATTGGGGCATACTTCCATTCCCATCCGAAGTAACGGTAATCCGATCATTAAGGATTTGACGTTGATACAACATTTTTAAGACGGATGGTACTTGTAATTCTTCCGGGAAGTCATCACAGCCTGCGGTCAAATCAATATAGCCCCCCGCTAAAAGAAACTTGATCCCTTGTTCAAGCAAAGCATGAGTCCGGTTAATATGTGTGGGCATAAATTGTGTAATAGGAATCTCCGTTTCTTCGAGAATCTTAAAAATAGGGTCTAATCCTCGTTTACCCTCGCCCAGATGAAGATGAACCACCCCCGCCTTTCCTGCTAACATTCCTCCGACTCGGGCCTGAGCAGCCAAATGTTCCAGTTGAGCGATCTGGGGCTGTCCGGAACGATGATCCGAAATAGCAATTTCTCCTGCCCCAATTACTTTATGGATAAGGACAAGATCTTGCTCTAAGGTTACCAGCAAGGTTCTCATAGGGACTTGATAGCCACCACTGTAAATAAACGTGCTTATTCCCTCATCTTGGAGGGCATTCGCTTTCACGAGTAATTCAGACATTGAACGAGAGATCGAATCTGTCCCCAAGCAACCAACGACGGTAGTCGTACCTGCTCGAGTTAACTGGGAAAGATTAATTTCTGGAGTGCGCGAAGCAGGGCCCGCTTCGCCCCCTCCACCACATATATGGACATGGGCATCAATAAAACCAGGCACCACAGTTTTGTCTTGAAGGTCAATTTCTTCCCCTTCTACAAAATTAGGCAGACCTATATTTTTACCGATCGCAGCAATACTCGTCCCAACGACTAATATATCAGTGTTTTCAGAACACTCCGGACAATAAAGTTTGGCATTTTTAATAAGCTTCCACACCATAACTCACCCTCTCACGAGGTATAATGCCCCACTTCTGGATCGATATTCCACCCTATTTAATATTTCTCTGTCTTCTGTAAAAAATCCTTTGAACATAGAGGGAGATCTAAAATAATTTCGCAAGCATTTCTTATTTTCTACAAGCATAAGGTTATATAGAAAATTACTTCAGATGGAGTTATAACTCTATCTGAAGTTTAGCTAAAGGCACTATTTAAACTTGATTGTGGAGGGTTATATGCCGAAAAGGACCTTTGTCTATGGTGCGACAATACTCTTAGGAGCAAATCTTTTCAACCGTTTGTTAGGCTTTGGCTATCAATATTTAATCATGAATAATATAGGTGGTGAAGCCTATGGTCTCTTCAATATGGTATTTCCGATCTATATGTTGGCCCTTGTCCTCACCACCGCTGGAATTCCGCTAGCCATAGCCAAAATGGTCTCAGAAGAAATATCCTTAGGACGAACGATAAATGCCCAATCGATCTTCCGATTAGCCCTCTTGCTACTCAGTATTTCAGGTGCCATCGTATCTATCGTCCTTTATTTTCTCGCCCCATACATCGCTCAACGGATCTTTCCTGACCCTAGGGTGATCAACGTTTTTCTTATTTGCACTCCGGCAATTTTTATCGTTTCTGTATCCTCAGTTTTTCGTGGTTACTTCCAAGGCCTACAGAATATGGTTCCTACGGCTATCAGCCAAATCTTTGAACAAATAATCCGGGTCGTCGTGGGTTATACCGCTGCGATTCGACTTCTTGGTTATGGAGTCGAATGGGCTGCAACAGGTTTAGCTTCGGGAATGTTGGCCGGTGAATTGATTGGACTGATTGCTATTATCTTTCAGTATCAAAGGGGCAAACCTAAACAAACTCGTGAGAGTCAGGGGCCTAGCTATTCCAAACGTCAAATTCTAAGTCGATTATGGCAATTAGCTTCTCCAGTAACAGCCGGCAGACTTCTTTCCACTGGTTTATCTTCTTTAGATGCCATTATCATCCCTATGCGTCTACAAGTTGCAGGATATGGGGCACACGAAGCTATAACCTTGTTTGGGCAGCTTGGAGGATCCGCTTTTACTTTACTTACCTTTCCTAGTGTCTTTACCTTTGCCTTAGCAACCTCACTAGTCCCCTCTATATCCGAAGCGGCTGTCCGACGGCAATTTCAAATTGTCCGAGCTCGAAGCGCCGAAGCTATTCGTTTAACAATTTTAATCGGAATTCCGTGCCTTATTATCCTCTTTTATTTTTCCCGTCCCCTTACGGCCTTTTTTAAGAGTTCAGAAATCGCGCCAATTTTACGAGTATTAGCCTTAGGGGGCATCTTTTCGTATATACAACAAACCACAACGGGAATTCTACAGGGACTGGGGAAAGTTCAACTACCAGTCCTTCATTCCATCATTGCGGCTATTATCCGTTTTCCCGTCTTAATATACCTCACCAGCCTTCCCCAGTGGGGTCTTAAAGGAACGGCATGGGCCTTTGTGCTAGGCTTTTTTATCATTGCCGCCCTAAATATAACAGCAATTACACGCTATACGGGAATGCCCTTAGATCTACAACGCTTTGTTCTCCAACCTTCTAGTGGGGGAGTTGGCATGTTGCTCGTGTTTCAATTCCTGGATCCTTTCTTAGGTGGACATATAGTAGGGTACATCGTGGAGTTTTCAATTGGAATAGCGGTTTACAATATAATCCTTTTTATAAATGGTGGAATAAGTTTAACAGATTTAAAGCGGCTTCCCTGGATTGGTAAGTTTCTTCCTATCTAGTCGCTATTTCCACAAGCGACGAATTTGTGCACCCCATTGCCAATATGTTAAAAGAAACATCACAACAGCAAACAATAAAGCTAGGATTTTATAGACAAAATAGACTTTGATGACCGTCAGAAAAACCATAACTAGACCTAATAAAGCGGGTATGCTCAAAAGCTTGAGGTATGAGTTTGGTCTTTCTTTTTTATTAAAGCTGGGATAGGAAAAAAAGATTACAAAAAGAATAAAGTAAAACACAAACGTGCCCATAATCATACAAAATCCTCCATTAGTAAAATGACTTATTGTATCCATTATTTAAGCATTATAAACCATCCCAGAAATGTAAATACTACAATTGTCTCAGAGATTAAGAGAGGAGATGAACTTAATGAGTCGGAAAAATAATAACAACAGTGGTATATTACCCCAATCCGTCTTGGAGCAATTCAAATGGGAAGTTGCGGATGAATTAGGATTAAGTTCAAAGATCAAGTCTCAAGGCTGGGAAAACATGACCTCTCGAGAATGTGGGCATGTAGGAGGCCGAATCGGTGGTAGCATGGTCAAAACCATGATTCGGAGAGCAAAGGAATCTCTGAACACACCTGTTGAGTAACCTTTAGATTTCTACTAACGTGACGTGACGTATAAAGGAGTACAGAAAGATTCTGTACTCCTTTATTTAGTCCCTCTTGACAAATATTGTCCCGGATTCTTCTAAACAGGTTTGCCATGTTTCAAGACATTTATAATCCGTCAAATCACTATGCATCGGAGTAATAGAAATAAAATCCTCTTGGATCGCTCTATGATCAGTATCCGTTTCGAGATCTTGAATTAAATTTCCACACTGCCAATAGTAGGTTCTTCCGTGAGGGTCAACCCGTTGCTCAAACACATTTTCATAGACAGTTTTGCCTAATTTAGTAACCTTTGTTCCGCGCCACTCTGCTTCGACTTTACCCGGAAAATTAATATTCATCAGTCCCTCATGATAGGAATCAACGAGTAAATCAAGGTGCTCAGCGATAAAAATTGCCGAGGGTTCGAAGTCTTTAAATTCATAACTTGCGAGAGATACTGCTAAGGAAGGAATCCCGAGAATAACCCCCTCCATTGCTGCAGAAACCGTTCCCGAATAAAAAACATCCGTTCCTAAGTTTGAGCCTTGATTAATACCTGAGATCAGGAGATCAGGCTTAGAGATAAGTCCGCCTTGAATTGCAATTTTTACACAATCTGAAGGTGTGCCGCTAATTGCATACCCCTTTTGCTCCCCCTCTAAATCATGTTTGTTTAGAAACAAGGGCTGAAACAAGGTGATAGAATGCCCTGTGGCCGAACGCTGACCCTCTGGGGCAACAATACTAATTTCATGCTTCGTATATTTCCTAAGCGCGCGATATAATGATTGAATCCCAGGCGCATGGTAGCCATCGTCATTAGTCAGTAAAATATGCATCCGTATTCCCCCGCTCACTCTACTTCATAGACCGATATCACCATTTTATCGTCCTTTTTAGTCAACCCAAACATGAGTTGATGATCCTTCAAATTCTTATTTAGAAAATCAACTACTTTATAAAGTTCACCATTTACGCTAAGACGCTGAGAGGCAATAAGCTCTATTTTCCCTTGACGATGGGACGGATTTGCATGATGTTCCTCCATTGTAACCTCTTCTCCACTTCTAAGATTCCCACTTCTTGGAACTAGGAGTTTTCAATTAGCGTTTGTGTCCTTGAATTAGGGAAAACGCTTCTGATCTTGTGATGGGGTTCGTTTTAAAGATCCCCCGTACAGCCGAAGTTAACGTTTGAGAGCCTGCCTTCTTAACCCCTCGCATGGTCATACACATATGTTCTGCCTCGATGACCACCAAAACGCCGAGTGGGGTTAGCTCTCCCATGATGGCATCTGCGATTTGGGACGTCAAGCGTTCTTGAAGCTGAGGTCGGCGTGCAAATCCTTCAACGACGCGAGCGAACTTTGACAACCCAGTTATCTTTCCTTTCCGCGGAATATAGGCAACATGGGCCTTACCATAAAACGGAACAAGGTGATGTTCACACATGGAATAAACAGGAATATCCTTCACGATAACCATCTCTTCATGTTCTTCAGAAAATTGAACGTTTAGATGTCGACTAGGATCTTCATGTAACCCTGAAAAAACTTCTGCATACATCCTAGCCACACGTTTCGGTGTGTCCCTTAACCCTTCACGTTCAGGATCTTCGCCAATAGCCTCTAAAATCATGTATACGGCTTGCTCAATCTTTTCTAAATCCATCCCCATAATCTATTTTCTCCTTTACTCTATGGTTCCTTTAACAGCTTTAGCTGGACTAATTCATTTAAAGTTGCCCCATAAAAACGTGGGTTTGAGGGATAACTCGAACATTGCTGAGTTTTTCCAAAAAGAAACGTTGCCATTCTAAAAGCTGAATTGGTTTTGGAGCCTTTATTCCATGCGTTGGTGTAACTGGTTGAAGAATTGTTGGAATCAATGGGCGCACACCAACAATTAAATCACGAGCGATTTGAAGATTTAATAAACTAGTATCCTCTTGAACCACAAGTTTGACAAAGACATCCTTTTGCAGGCTATATCTTAAAAAAGTTTCATGAACATTCCAGAAAACCTGGTCATCATAGGGTAGTTTAATATCCATGCTAATGATATCAATCCATGGTAATACTTGAAGCAGGGGTTCGGGTAAAGTCCCATTGGTCTCCAGGTAAATCGTTATCCCTTTCTCTCGTAGCAAAGGCAACAAGACCTTAAGTTCGTTGGACCATAGTAAAGGCTCTCCTCCTGTAAGGCTTAGAGAATGATGAAGAGCAAAGTCATAAGTTTCCAGAAGCCCGAGCAGTTTATCGAGAGCCACTGGATTATCCAATTGTTTAAATTGTTGAGTGCCGGATTCCAGCTCTATCCTTAACTGTGGTTGCTTTGAAGTTAGCGTATCACAATAAGGACACGATAAGTTACAGTTTGGTAGGCGCAAGAAAATTTGTCTGACCCCGACGTAAGGACCTTCCCCTTGGATCGATGAGAAAATTTCTGTAACGGGTAGCTCAAGCATTAAGATACCCCTCTAACTTTACAACGCGCAAGGCGCATAGATAAAACCTCATCACAGTAATGTCTAGCAACGTTCTCTCCAAACCCTAATACATCTTGAACCTTAAGATTAGCCAAACCTATGGTCGGAATTGGCGTATTCTTATTTGAGACATTTAACCCGCAATGAATCATAGTCGATACGGGAGAAAGTGTACTAATGCTCACAGAAAGCTTATTATCTACTTCGTAGAGATCATCCCCACTCCGGCTTAGGGTTCTCACTCCAAGCTTTTCTAGTTCTTCCTTGATCGAAGCAATTAGTAACCGTTGCCGAATAATCGTCTTTTCTAAATCCATGTCAAAATGTTCCACAATAAAATGCAACATGTCCTCGCTATAGATCCAGTCTTTCGCTAAGACATCTTCCATATCCACCATCTCGTCTTGTTCTACGCGACACGAGCCACGGAATACGCTCACACTGTCCCCCATCAAGCCAAAGTTCTTATAGGCAAACAAGGATTGAAGTTGAGTGCCATCATAGTTGAGAGGGGTGCGCAGGACAGTATAGTTCATGACCATTCCCTCTTTCCAAGTCTTTGATTTTGAAATCTTTTCAAGCCACAAAGTCTAACTACTTATACGGAACCAAACAGTTGGGTTACAAGTCTATCAGCTTCATTGGCAAGGAGAGCCCTCTTAAGCCTTTGACAGCTTTCACACTGTCCGCATATTCTTTCTCCGCTCTCATAACAGCTCCATATATATTCAAAAGGGACGTGCAAGCGCAGCCCTTCTCGAACAATTTCCCTTTTCGTAAGAATCGAAGTTTCACTGACTACTGTTACATGATTTTGGGTAGAAAAAGTGAAGCATCGGTTTATGGCAGCCATGAATTCTAGTGAGTTATCTGGAAAGGTCGCCGCTTCCTCACTGTTAAAACCCGTGATTAACACCGCTTGTTCGCCCATATTTTCAGCATATACAGCTGCAATATTCAGAAATAAGCCATTGCGATTGGGAACCCATACCTGACGTGCACTTTTTTGGGCTTGCCCTTCAAGATCATCAAGTTCACGGAATTCCAAAAGTGGCAATTCCTCAGAGCGATTAACAAGAGCAGAAAAGGTCTGTTCTTGCAAAAAAGGCAAGGAAACAACTTTATGGGGAATGTGATAATACTCTGCTAAATTTCTCGCTGCAGAAATTTCCTGTTCATTGGCCCTTTGCCCATAATCAAAGGTAATGGCTAAATCCACGGCATGCTTTTCTAAATAAAGTGCCATGGCCACCGTTGAGTCCAAACCACCCGAAAGAAGTACAATTCCCGACATCATCCATCCTCCTTAAAAAGAGCCCATGTATCGGGGGATTCGTAAACTTTAACCCATGTTAAACGCTTATCAATTAGCACGATATCTTTTTTGAATTCCCGATATAAAAATTGTGCAATATTTTCAGCGGTTGGATTAACCCCTTGTACCCCAAAAGCTGGGAAATCATTTAACAAGCTATGATCCAATATCTGCAAATATTTTCGAATGGACTGCTTTACAAGACTAAAATCGATCAGCATTCCCAGATTATCCAGTGATTGACCTTCAATACAGACTTCAACATCCCAACGGTGACCATGTAAGTTAGCACAATCACCCTCATAATTCCTGATAAAATGAGCAGCATCAAAATGCGCTCGAACACATACCTGAAACATTTCGCACTCCTTATATGACAAATTACATTTTATTCTACCATTATTATTTACAAAAGAAAATGAAATATCAATAAAATAGCAAACTGATCTCTGGCTCCAAGGCTAAAGTCTATATAAATAATCGTTGCGACTTAATCCCAAAAAGGAACCTTCAGATGGAGTTTATTAAACTCTATCCGAAGGTTCCTTGAAGTCTTTTCAATTATGCAAGCTTCAATGCCTTATTAAAGCAATCGATTGCCGTATCAAATTGATCGATTTGGTCATAAATATTACCCAATAAAGCCCATCCTGCCGAATGGTTTGGATCTATTTGAGTTAATTGATTCAATAATTCAATCCCTTCCTGCCAATTACCTTTTCGAGTAAGGCAAACACTCAAATTGTAGAGAAGTAGGGGATGGTTAGGTGTCAATTCCAAAGCTTTTCGATAATACTCTGCGGCTTTTCTTGTCCGACCTTGATGAACCAATGTAAAAGCCAAATTATTAAGCAAAATCGGATCAGTCGGAAAGAGGGTTATGGCGCGATCTAGCAGTTTTAAAGCATCTTGAGAACGGCCTAAATTTTGATAGACAGCTGCTAAATTACTTAATGAATCATAGTGATCTGGCTCGTATTTTAAGGTAAATTTATAATATTGAATTCCTTTTTTGATCTGATCGTTTTGAATATAACAATACGCTAATCTTGCCGCCAAATCTATGGTACCACCGTAGCGAAGCGCTTTTTCAAAACTATGACAAGCATCAGACAATTGTTCTAAAATTAAATGCATCTCGGCCTTCATTTCCCAATATAACGATTCACGCGGTCGTAGTTGACAGCATCCCTGAAAACACCTTAAGGCTTCCAAATGTTGTTCGTGATAAGCGTAAATCATTCCTAGACGATAATTGGTTTCCACCTTCTGAGGTGCTGAACGCAAGGAATTATCAAGTGCTTTAATCGCCTCTTGCCAATCTCCAAGTTCTAAGTAGATATCGGCAAGTAAATCCCAATATAGCGCTTTCTGAGGTAACTCCTTAATGGCTCGTTCAATCTTTTCCTTAGCCTGTGGTATAAGTGCTTGTCCTAGATAACACTTGGCGAGTAAATAATTTATCTCATGTATAGGATCATTTTGCTCATAATCCAGACTTTCCAAATAATCTCTTGCTTCTTGAAATGCTTGAAATTCTATTAATTGGTGTACCAACCTTAAACGTAACTTTGGCGATTCTTGATTTAGTAAATCCACCCAATTCCGGATTGCTTCGTCGGTTTTACCGAATCGATGATACCATTTGGCTTGGAAAGAATTCCAAACATATGAACTTTGAAGAGAAGGCCATTTCTGTTTTCGCTGCGAGGCTAAAGGTAGAGCCATAATTTCCGCCCCTTTATCTACTTATTTTCCATTATTTACCTTCTCCGTTCCCCTCGTTTTCCCCTCCTCATAATTCCAAAAATCGTACGTCAAATACCATTTAAATCTACATCGATTCGCAAATAGAGACCGTATATCCGCTCTCCTCGTCAGGTTTCCAGGGTTCTAACTTTCTTACTTTTTTATATTTCTTTATTTCTTTATTTATTTCTTTATTTCTTTTATTATTTCTTTATTTCTTTTTATTATTTTGATAATCCTTTGATTGATGTTCAGTTGTATAAATGACTTATACTAGTTTTAAGTTTAATTTATAGTGTTTTGCCGACGAAAAACTATAAATTAAAAGAAGAGACACGTTACTGCGTCTCTCCACAAAGCCTACAATATCCATAAAATTTCAAATCATGGTCCATGATTTTAAACTGATTTCGTTTTATAATTACAGCCTCAAGAGACTCTAATAAATCATCATCAAATTCAGAGACATTACCACAACGCAGACAGATAAGGTGGTGATGGTGATGATGTTCATCTTTTCTGCTAAATTCATACCGACTTCGCCCATCGCCAAAATCATTTTTAAGGAGCACACCTATTTCCGCTAATAGGTCTAGTGTACGAT
>NZ_JYNH01000037.1 GCF_000960765.1 Desulfosporosinus sp. I2
CCTAAATAATAAAGTCTCCACATAATATTTAATTATTTTTGTCGATATAACATGATTCAATAGTAGATAACAATTATCTTTAATATATATTGACTTTTTTATAAAGTCAATATATATTAAAGATAGACAATGCATATCGACGATATATCTTGTATCTTATTAAGATTTGTATTGTTAATTAATTTTTTAGGGGGAAATATACAAATGCTTACAGAAAAGTTTTTTGATGTACTAAAAAAGGAAGGTGTAGTTTCAATAGTGTCATGGGGGATAGATGAACCGCATGTGGTTAACACTTGGAACTCATATTTAGAGGTAACATCTGATGAAAGAATTTTAATTCCTGCATATGCAATGCGTAGAACAGAAAAAAATGTAAATCAAAATAATAAAGTAAAGATCGCTTTGGGTAGTAAAGAAGTTTTGGGTTATAAAGATTACCAGGGAACAGGCTTCGTGATTGAAGGTACTGCAAAATACCTTGAGTCAGGTTCAGAATTCGATATGATGAAAGAAAAGTTCTCTTTTTTAACTAGAGTGTTAGAGATAACAGTCACATCAGCAAAGCAAATGCTTTAAATGTTGTTGTTTTCTGGTACTATATGGACAGTGTCTTTTGATTACAAGCCATGAAAATGAGCGACTAATAGAGGGTCGCTTCAGGGGATACATGGAACATTGAGTTTTGGCCAATAATCCTGAATGTGACTTCTTTTCGTCGAAGGGTATGGATTATTTGGCAAACTGTCCACTGCAACGGAAGAACAAAAAATAACTGGGCTACCTCTAATTGTTCAGCCCAGTTATTTTTATTGTGCGGAGCCCTTCGGCAAAATATGACACATCCAACAGTTCGGATTTACGGCCGTATGATCATGGCATGAAACACAAAATTGTTCAGATGTTTTTGAAGCAGGATCATAATGACAGTTCAAGCACGTTTGAAGATTATTTTCGAATGACTTCCCTTGGCTATTAATATATACTCTTTTGCCATTGCGCACTGCTTCATCTCTCCATTGATTCAGCAGTATCATATGATTGGCCCTCATCCATTCCGCAGGCTCGACGCACTGCTTAACCGCTAATTTCCGGATAGCTGGAGTATTCAGATTTATTACGGGTCCCTGGCTAGATTTCCTTATATTATAGAAGAACGGTATGCTTATTAAAGCAACAAAGACAACAAGCGACGCAATTATTTTTCCCCATTTGTACATTATCCATTACCCTCGTTTCTGCGGTATTTAGGATCGCACATTTAGTCTTTTAGTCGATGCTTCTCTTTTTACACCCATATTTGAAACCTGCTCAAATCTTATATGCCCTTAACCCTACATATTATCTCTAACAATGAGCTCTATTATGCGGAAATGATTTCTCTAGCTACGATGTGATTAAAAGAGCCTTTCACACAAAACGTGTGAAAAGGCTCTTTTAATGTTACTCATAGTAATTCCTAATGTTAAAAATCTATCTTGTTGCCTCCAGAATTACTCATGAATTGCTTATGTCAATACCCATGACTTCACATTCTGAAGGATAAAATTCAAGATTTTTGCCGGTTCCCACTCCAACTTCTAATACTTTTCCTGTCACACCACTAAACAACTCGCGACGCAAATTGGACAAAGGAGACACCAACTGTAACAAAAAAACGTTGCTTGCCTAGGGACCCAGACCTAAAAGGATTACTCCCATAAGCAGTAACGTGATCCCTTTCTCGAAAATAACGACGGCCTCCAACACGTAAACATAATACTGTTCTTGTTTATCTTTACCGACATGTCTTTCCAGAGGTTCTTCGGACCATGGTTCCGGCCTCATGAACTTCTGGGTCCCATCGATAGCTATAACGTAGCGTTTATTGATCAGATAATAACAGATGGTATATACGATTATTCTACGTCCCATGAGGACTTGATGAATTTTAATGCTTGAAGAAATAACTAAAAGGCTCAGATCCTTATAATAAATGGTCTGAGCCTTTCTCATTCTAAGCTCGGGTTATGCCAGATTCCTAGGATTTATCTTCCATAGATCCCATCATATTCATAGTCTGCATTTGAGCATTTGCTGGCATATCTTGCATTTAAGTATTCGCTAGCAGTACTGCATCTGATCAGTCATAGATACGTTAGAATTCCTCAACCAATGATCACGAAACTATTAAAACTCTCTTTTCTACGGTATGCGCTTGCCAGCCCCCGTTGAGCTATATTGACTATACTAATTTTTGATTTTTCCTGGATGAAATAAATCCGCCTATCCCGAGTAGCTCGGCGTATTTATGGAATTGCATCATTGCTATATTGGTCCAAATATAACCGAAGTTGTTGAAGGATGCGCCTGCAAGGAACTGCACATTCATAAACATGGCAATAATTGCAGCCCAGAAAATTCTAAATCCAAGAATCATTAAAACACCAACGAGGATTTCGAAAATAACCACGAGAGCATCTGTCGCTTCGGGCAAGCCCAAGAAGATATTACTTGCCACCCAGGCCCAAGCTTTATTAATTAATAACGGATCAAAACTTTTAACTTCGGGTCCTGCAAGATTCTTGACGAGAGCTCCAATTTTTCCGGCAGAGTTAAGTTTTCCGTCTGAGAACCATACAAGCTTGCCCCAACCACTCTTTAGCCATGCGAATCCGTAAATTATCCTGGCCACTGTAAATATAAGAACAAGAAGTGCGGTTTTCCAGTTCTTAAATGCTTCCTTAACTTGGTTGATGTAGGTGTTCATTTAATAACCTCCCTCAATATTTTAAAGATTTCCCGTTATCTATCTCACTCATTCTAAGATTTACTTTATGGACTGATTAACTAAATGGTCCATAATTGAAGGTATTGTAATCATTCGGATGTAGGGGCATATTCCACCTAGTGCTACCTTTTGGTTTAAAATATGATCGCAAACGGATCAACAAACAGTTCATTCCGACTGCTTATTGAACCTCTTTTTTCAAAGATCATTTTTTATTGATTACTTGAAATTCTCCTAAACAAATAAAAGTGCCAAGTAATTTAGAAGATAAGTCAGAATAGTGAGGTTAGTATATGTAATATGTTGTTTATTTATATCCCTTGTAAGATTATCTAACTTCCAACTGGTTAAATCTTACTAAACTACGACCTTCCCCGCAGTGCAAAGGGTTAATCCATGATACAGCCGCCTTGATAACCTTCTTAGTGTCTCGCATAGAAGCCATAATTATTCAAGGGCAGTTTCTCCCTGTGGAGCCACTGCCCTTGAGCGCTCTTCTTCCCCCTTTCCTATGATCAAAATTCCCAGTTTAAACAAAACAAGGTTGAAGCGATATATATTGCTTCCAACCTTGTGATTGATTAAATTCCGCCCTTCAATTTAAATACTACTGATGATGAAGATTATACTGTAGTTGCAAAATGGGAAACTTACTAATTATTGATAATACAATCCCATCTCGGGGATTTAAGATATTTCCCTCAGCATGGCCTTTATTCGAATGTCCACAACAACCAAACATTATTGCATCGCTCCTTTTTTAGAAATTCATCATCAAGCTTCCAGAATTGGCATTCCCACTTCCGTTACTCATCATGTTCCCTCCAGATTGACTCATGAATCCGTTCATCTTATCAAGGTTATCTTGTCCAATTTCGGCCTTAACATTCGGGTCTGAATTCATGAGATCTTGCATCGCCTTAACATCTCCCGTTTGCATTGCCTTCTGCATTCCGTCTAAATTATGGAGATTTTGAATAGCCGTCGAATTCATTAATGTTTGATGTTGACCTGGTGAAAAGGTTTGTTGCATGAAAGCTTGCATTTGACCCACCCATCCGTTGCCTTCTTGCTGGGTCGTTCCAGCTAAAACTGGTAATGCCATAAGCCCCACTGCTAACGTTGCGGCTCCTACGATTGCTGTGATTTTTTTACTAAATTTTCTCATTGTATACTCCCCCTAATTTAATCTTCATTCTTCTACAGCTTTGCTTCATTTGATTTGCTGTTCTTCCATGTCCTTAGTGTAACTCTTGGATACGATCATCTCATGAAAAAGTTGTGAATTTCTCATGAAGAAGGGACCCTGATCAAAAATCAGAGTCCCTCTTTTTCAAAAATTGGTTCAGTATAGCATTGTCACTTGGAATTTATTTGGCACTTAGGGCTTCCTTTACCAAGGGTTGCAGGGCTGGATCTTTTAGCATAGCTTCAAAGGTCGTTTTCATTTTAGGATCGGACATGATCTGTACCATAGGCTTATACATAGAGGGATTAGACATAATACTCACCATGTTATCCTTGTTTTGGCTGCTCCCCATTATTCCCATCATATTCTTTTGTACATCGCTATTTTTCATCAAATCTACCATCAAAGGCATCATTTGTGAAGACCCCATTATTTTTACCATAGATTGGCGATTATCTGGTGAACTTAGAACATCCATCATTCCCGTGGGATTGCTCGTCATATATTGGGTCGCGCTGCTGGTATTCATCATACCCTGATTTTGACTGCCGCAACCGGCTAGACTTAACATGGCAATAGAAATTAGAGCTCCAAACATTATTACTTTTTTATTCTTATTCACAACCATCATCTCCTGCTCTGTTTTAATCATTTTAACTAATTTCCGTTTCAAATGAATTAGATAAGTTCAAACTATATGGACAAGTGTCTTTTGATTACAAACCATGAAAATGAGCGACTAATAGAGGGACAAGGAGTGCAATGAATGTCCAATGCTGAATATTACGAAATTAATTCGATAATCTTACAATGGTTCCTTATAAGCGGGCACCTCCTATAATCATGAAATTAAAAATATTTTTTAACTCCAACAACAAGATAAGAAGGGCTAATCTCCTTATCTGTGTTGGAAAATTTCAAACTCTTCTTATAATCCCACTTATATGAGTAGAATTTATTGCTAAGATTCGTTGTGTAGAGTCCTCTAATCGCCGCGAAGTTTTCCTTTTGGGATAGGCGCCTTCGGCGAAACCACTCCTCAGCACGATAGTGTTCGTTAAGGGCTGTGCGCCTTCGGCGATAGTAATCCTCTGGCGGCTAGTACTCTATGGAGCATGCGCCTTCGGCGATAGTGTCCACCGGACACTATCGTCACCAGAGACAAACCTCACTTGAGGCTTTCTTATCTGGGGCTCGATGTTCATCTCAAGCTGAACGAATTCACTGATATCCTTCCTTCCAAAAGACTAAAATGCTAGCAGGATATGGTACAATTTTTACCGCTTTGTTTAGCTTTTAAAAGCGCTTTATCTGAAGCTACAATAACCTCATGAATAGATCGCCCATCGTCCGGATAACTGGAAACGCCCAAGGAAACAGTTATCTGGGGAAATGCTTGATTATCAAGTCGACATATTTCCGACCTAATTTTTTCAGCCATCTTCATCGCGTTCTTTTTATCGCAGTCCATTAAAATTAGAGTTATTTCCTCCCCACCATATCTATAAATTCGGTCAGTCGCGCGGACACAGGCTTTAATAGTCTCTCCTACTTTTTTGAGTACATTATCCCCAATGTCATGACCAAAGTGATTGTTAAAATCCCTGAAATTGTCAATATCGAGAAATATAATGGAGTACGGCCCACTATCGTCAACATTTTTAATATCCTGATCAAAAGCCCTACGATTTAGAAGTCCTGTTAAGTTATCCGTCATTAGGCTAAACTTCAATTGCTGATTTAACTTTTTTATTTTCTCAACCCTTTTATAATAAAGAACAGCTACAACAAAATTCATTAACCCAAACAAAGCTCCCAATATGGTGCAATGTAAAACAAGGTTATTGAATAGAGGCGTAGCCATGAAATACATAAGTACTACTGCATAAAGTATCCCGGTAAATACCAGAGCTATGAACAACCATAATTTATTCATCGGCAAAACTCCCTCTTCTTAAGTGATCGCCAAAAGTTTCTCTTCACATTCTAAAAATGCTTCTACTCCTCATCCGTCAATTTGCCATTTTTCAATAAAATAGCGTCAGGTATTGCTACTTTACCAATATCGTGCAACGTGGCCGCGTAATATAGATTGTCTAAAAAGTCACGAGTAATGACCTTTTTATACCTTTTATGCGTGCCTAATTGCTGGGCTAAGATCACGGCATAATCTCTTGATCTTTCTAAATGCTTCCCTGTCTCTGGATCACGCCCCTCTGCCAAAGTGGCAAGTGCAAAAACGATAGCCTTTTGTGTGTTTATAGTCTTTTTCAAGACTGAAAAATTTGTAAGGATGCTGAACACGACTAAGCTGAGAAATATCAGAAACAAGGCTCCGAACAGATAAATTAGTTTGCCTAAGGTTACTTTCAATAAAGGAAATTGATGGTATTCGGCAAGGATAAACGGTTGTTCGTCAAAAACCTTAACCTTAGAATAATGAATCATTTTCAGCTCAGTAACTGGGTACCAGCCCGAATTACCCGTTAAGACATAACCAAGCTCTTTGATATCGAAAGTTCCATCTTTAGAATTGTAAAATATATCTTTACCATCAATCGTTTGCATAAACAATTGGTTGTTAGGGAGAATCTTATAAACGTTCGATAGATCAAGATCAATATACAAGACACCTTGTTTTATCGCCCGTAAGAACTTGCTCTGCCCCAAGTCTTTTTAAGGGGTCAAAAGCTCCTGTAAAATATGTTTTTAGGTCAGGCAATGCTAAGATAAAGTCTGAGTCCTGCTGAAGATCTGAAAAGTAATTGCTGATATTTGCCTTTCCCGAAGCAACTTCGGACATGGTTTTTTGACTTCTCCATTGCGCTTCCTCTTCATAGACATGTCTGGTCCCTAAGTATAACGATATTCCGAAAACTACCAACAAAAGGAAGATGACTAAGAGATATACCAGGTTCTGGCGAATTAACTTTCTTATTAAGAATGAATCAACTCCTGGCTGAGTAGGGAAACGCTTCATTAATCTTGTTATCCTTTCCCCTTGATTTAATAATACCAATGGTTCCCATTGACATAACCATAGTATAACAGTTAATCCAGCCGAAGTTGTGAATAAAATATAAATTTGTCAGAAAAAAGTTGATAATGGGCGTTTATATAAACAGTTAATGGATTACTTTAAACTATACACCCTACCAAATTTTAAAGTTTTGATACACCGTTTAAATAAGAACAGAAATGGACTGTGTTTGTAACCTCTGTCCATTTCTGTTCTTTTGTCGATGCTATTTTACCCCATTTGAGCCTTCACTAACGGGTCTGAATTCATTAGTTCTGGTGTTAGAACTCAATCTATATTCTCAAACCATTTTTGACGTTGCTATCTTCGACGTCGATTGCTACTTTAACCCATTCTCATACAAATATTGACTGCATCCCACTATCTTGCATTACCAGTTTTGCGTTATTCTTATCGAATCCGTCGCGCACCGAGGTAATGTTTTGACCAATAACTTTCCGACAAACTATGAATACCTACCCCTTCACTAGCTGCTCCAAGAGTACGCCCTCCACCTATATAAATTCTTACATCGGTAGCGCCTGGGGCATAGGTTTGAAAGAACACGAGATCCCCGGGCCTTAACTCATCACGACTTACTGGCACGCCAAGTTTGTACTGTTCGGCAGCGGTTCGCGGTAGTGAAATCCCGGAAGCCCTGAATACATATTGCACAAAGCCTGAACAATCAAATCCCTTCAAACTCGTCCCGCCCCAAACATAAGGAATCCCTTGTAAACTTAGGCCACGGCTAATGAGCTTGTCAACATCTGAACTACCCCTTGACACCTGGGGAGTTGAAGCCTGTTTAGGTTTGACGTTCGCCACCTTCTGTGAAGGAACGCTAGGCTTTTTTGAGATTTGAGGCGCTTGAGACGCCTTTCCTACTGAAGCTGGAGTTTTCTTTTCAACAGGAGTTGACGTTTTCTTTTCGTCAGGAACATTATTACTTTCAGGTATTTGTGACTCGTTCGTTTTGACCTCGATTGTGGGTTTCCAATTAAACGAATCACGCATTATTTGAGTAGACAATTTCGATGTTGAAACTGCGAAAGGAGGATTCTTGAGAACAGTACTCTGCACAATAGTAACCTTTGGAACAACTTGTGAATCGAGAATTGCAGCCTGAGAAGAGGCTACCCCAGTTAAACTACTTGACAAAAGAACACTGGCAAGAGCGACTCCACTAAACCATTTTTTCTTGGGAATTAACACTAAGCTTGTCCACCTTTCTTTGCTTACGAGGTTAGTTGACGGATTCGGGCTAAAGGTGTAAGCCCTACATGTTCTGAACATGATTCACCCCACATGAAATCCCCCGTTCTGAGCCTATGAAACTCAGATTCAGCATCTTACCTTTGAAGTTTTAAGTGTAATATTTGATTTTACATAAGGGTAATTTAACAGTGAACTACTTTGCAATTGACATAACGAATGAAATCCTCCTTTCCCTGCCATATACAAAGTACGATCTCAACCCCTAGTAAATACCTTCAATGATACTACATAACTATGAATTTCCTATGAATGCGGAGCCCACCTTAAGAAAGGCAGTTTTTCCCTGAGGAACAACTGCCCTTCTTACTCGGCTTTCTCTTTCCCTTTGACTGAACGTCATGGTTTTAATGATCGATCCCTGACAATTTTCGAACCACATTTTGGCCCGAATTATATCACGAAACATGGCCCGTCATTACCAAGATGGCCGAGACCAAGCAATCAACATATTACAGATCTGGTAGCGTAGCTCCTTCTGCTGAGCCTCTTTTCCCGGACAAGGGCAACAAGATTTCTTATCTTCCATTCTTTCAACCATTTTTGTACAGTTTCTCATCTTGTTGCCCTAGCCGATGTTTCAAGATTGGTTAAAAAAGCTTCCAGTCCTCGTTATTAAAATTCCTGCAAACATATTTAACCTCCTCCGATATTGATATTCGTTCTCATTTCATTAAAGTATACCATCGGTTTGTGAATTTGTTGTGAAAGAGTTATGAATTTGTTGCGAAGGTACACTAAGCGGCACTCTGCCTAAATAATACGACAAAAGGCCAGCCTTGTTGTAAGCTGACCGTTGTCGTCCGATCCAGAGACCTGACGGGGGATCTGTTAATAATCGAGGTAAACAAGTGCAAAGCATTCCCCCACTACTCCACCGCTAGCTGTCCAGGGGTATGGATAACCTGCGTTTGGTCCGAGAAGTTCGAATAAGCTGTTTACGCGTTAGTATCCTTCCCTGAATCCATCAATGATTCTCCTTTCAAATGATCAAAAGAGCGATAGACCTTGTCTACCGCCTCTCGATATGCCCAACCTTCAATCCTTTTAAACAGTTCTTGTTTTCGCTCAACGTATTTCTCTCAATTTGCTGTTCTTCCATGACCTTAGTGTAACTCTCGGTTACGATAATCTCATGAACAAGTTGTGAATTTCTTATGAAAATGGGACCCTGATTAATATTCAGAATCCCTTCTGGGTAATTGGCAATTTACAGCCATAGCCGGTAAATGTGTCCGTTATTCATCCTTCTGTTCATTTTGTCATTATTGACAATTCGTCCTATCTATCTTTTTGCTCCCTTACCGAAATAGCAACTTTGTAGAGGATTGTAATGAACAGCATCCCAATCGCATATACACCCAGTGTCACGGCTATCTCAATGTTTGTAATCACATACTCAGTGACTCTATCAAAGGGATTTGGAATAAATCCGCCAATCACTAGACCCATTCCTTTATCAATCCAATTAGCTATGATGATCGCTACAAGGGCCAAGGGCAAAATTTTATCATTTTTCCGTGTACTCGGAAAAAGCAGCAATCCAATTCCTACAAAGGCTAAAATAGTGGCTGTCCACATAAACGGAACCAGTCTTGTATGGCCGTCGAGCCCGGCGAAGAGATATTTAAGAGGTGCCTTGGCTTCGGGTATATTACTATAAAAGGCTGTGAACAACTCCAGCATGTAGAAGAATACGTTAGCGATCATAGCATATGTGACAATCTTGACTAGCGATTGAATTGCTCCAACGCCCGGGTCTGGGTCAAATTTACTGACTCTTCTAACTAATAAACACAAAAGAATCAGGATCGATGGACCCGCTGCAAAAGCAGAGGCCAGAAATCGTGCTGCCATTATTGCGGATAACCAGAGATGCCTTCCGGGTAGACCAGCATATAAGAACGCTGTCACCGTATGAATACTGACTGCCCAAGGGATGGAAAGGTAAATGATCGGTTTTACCCACGCGGGCGTTGGGCTTCCTTTGCTCTCAGCGCCAAGTGTTGTCCACCCAATAATAATGTTGAGTACGAGATATCCGAATAAAACTAACATATCCCAGAACATCATGGAATGTGGGCTCGGATACAGTATCACATTAAAGACTCGCAGTGGTTGACCCATATCGACAATAATAAATAGCATACTCATGATCACAGAGGGGATCGCTAAAAATTCACCGAGTATGACCATCTTACCAAATTTCTTAAAGTCATGAAGATAGTATGGTAAGACAAGCATAACGGCGGAAGCAGCGACACCCACGAGAAACGTAAACTGGGCGATGTACAAACCCCAGGAAACATCCCTACTCATGCCTGTTAAGCCTAAACCATAGCTATATTGCTTAAGGTAAGAGTAGAAACCTACCGCGATGACAGCAAGTAAGAGAAAAATCCATGTCCAGTATCGTCGACTACCTGTCAAAGCTCTTTCAAACAAGATCTCCACCCCCTACTAGGTAGTAGACGCTCGGTTGGGTACCCAGCTCAGGTTTACGCCGAATCGTGTACTGCGAACTAACAATTTTTCGCACCTCTGATCTGGGGTCATCTAAGTCTCCGAAAATTAACCCTCCCTTGGACTTCTCCACACACGCTGGCATTAGACCTTTTTCCAAACGCTCCACGCAGAAATTACATTTTTCCACGACCCCAAGGGTTCTGGTTGGAAAATCTGGATTTATCTCCTTGATAAAAGGCCTAGGATCCCTAAAATTGAAACTTCTCGCTCCGTAAGGACAGGCTGCCATGCAAAATCGACATCCAATACAACGGTGGAAATCCATGTCGACAATCCCATCGGGTCTTTGAAATGTAGCCTCAGTGGGGCATGCCCTAACGCAGGGAGGGTTCTCACAATGATTACACAAAACTATAAAGGGATGGTTTTTTACACTTTCTTTCATATATCTGTTATTCTGGCTAGTAAAGGCATGTTCATAATCCTCATTCCATATCCACTTGATCTCATCCTTAGGATTACCTAAGCCTGGAACATTATGGACACTATGACAAGCCTCAATAACTCGATTATAGTCTTCTTTTGTTTTAAATTTACTCATATCTACAACCATAGCCCAACGTTTCGCTACTAGACCTTGTTGAGGGGTTTCATATTCTGAGGCCTCCACTTTCCCACGGAGCCCGGTAATAACAAAGGTTCCTCCCAGTCCTAATGCGGTAACCATACCAGCTTTTCTTAAAAACCGTCTTCTGTTTAAACTCATTTCCCGGCCTCCTTTGGCCAAGTGTGGCAACTCCAACAGTTCGGCTTAACGGCTGTATAATTATGGCATGAAACACAGAATTGATCAGATGTATTTAATGCCGGATCATAATGACAGTGTAAACACGTCTGAAGACTAATTTTGAATGACTTCCCTTGACTATTAATGTATTCCGTTTTGCCCATGCGCACGGCTTCCTCTCTCCATTGTAGCAGCAATTTCATGTGATTGGCCCTCATCCATTCCGTTGGCTCGACACACTGCTTATCCGCTAGTTGTAGGATAGCCGAAGTATTCAGATTTATGACAGGCCCCTTGTTACCTTTCCCCATATTATAGAAGAACGGTAAGCTCAGTAAAGCAACGACGAAAACAAGCGAAGCAATTATTCTTCCTCCTTTGTACATATCCATTACCCTCCTTCAGCGGTATGTAGGATCTCCGCTCTAGTTAATGCCTCGCTCTTTCCACCCCTTATCAGAAACCAGGGACCACAACTCTTATATGCCATTGAGCTCTACATATTATCTCAAGATATGTAGGCTATTATACGAAATGAATTCTCTAAGTACGATTCATCCTCCCACTTCCTATGTCCATTCCACTATTCTTGCCGAATGCTTAAGCCAGTCCAAACTGTTCAGGCTGCAGTGGGGAATACCTTGTTAAAATCAGGAGCAACGGGTTTAGATGTCGTTCAACTGCAAATTGAATCGTTCCAAGCAAATTTAACTTGATTCAAATACTTGGGGAAATAACTAAAAACTCAGACCTTTATTAATCGGTCTGAGCCTTTCTTATCCTAAACCCTTATGCCCCATTTCCTCCTACTTTTGGTTTTGTGGGATAATTTGTTTTATCGAGCCAGCTTTAGAAAACTTCATAAAACAAATTTACTTGACTAATATGATTCTTTTATTTTTATCAAGTTGAGTATATTGCTTCTCAAAGTCAGCTAATGGCATTAAAACGGCACCAAGAATATGTCCTTTGTCTGCACATCCAGAGATGGGACCTTGATTTATATTCAGAATCCCTCTTCCAAAGCAAAAAACTGATTCGATTATTCTTAATGAAAGAAACGATGCAGCTTAGTTAGGTAGGAGAAAATGAAGCTTGGTTACTAAACATCCTTAGCGTACAAGTCATCACAACATGAGCACCCTCTACCAAGACTAGCTCCTGATCTACTTGATTCTGCGCAAGATATCTTTGAGCGTCGGAAAAGATCTTTCGAGCATCGATTATACTTTTGTATTTTCCTACGATGCCGTTTGACTTCTTTCCCTTCAAGATAAGCATAGATAATCGTCCTTTCGTAGGATACCTTTTGAATTACTTCTTCTGTTCATAGGATATTGGATGTTTAGTCACGTGCTGATCAGTTGATGCCCTCCGCAGCACCCACCTGCACCCCGTCGATGCATAAAGAACATCAGCCCGAATATAAACAAATACCACCCATATTAGTTTAAGAACTGCCACATAAACGTTCAACCTGGTTTAATTTCGCTTAATCTTTGTATTTATTTTTTCGTGATACTCCTTGGCAAAGTCAGAACAGCGGCAGAAACAAGGGCTATGACAATCATCCCCACACTACTCCACTGTGCTGAAGTCCAATTGAAGAGATAACGTGCGCCATCCCCTCGTAAAAATTCTAATCCGAACCGTCCCAGTGAATAGAGCACAATATAGGTTAAAAAGAGAATGCCCTTCGGTAATTTTCGCCAACGCGAAAGCATTATGATCAGAGCAAAAACAACCATATCCCATTGCCCTTCCCATACCTCTGCAGGCCATAAGGGTTGGCTACCATAGGCTGCATAAGCCGGAGTTCCCGAGGGATAAACTAGGCCAAAACCTTGGTTAGTCGGGCTACCAAAAGCATCCCCATTGAGAAAGCAAGCAATTCTTCCGATCCCCTGCCCTAAGATAATTCCGGGGGCGGCAATATCCGCCATTCTCCAAAAATCAAGCTGATGCTTACGAGTGTAGATCCATCCTACAATAAAAGCCCCCACCAAAGCTCCTTGAATTGCCAGGCCTCCGTGCCAAATCATGAGGATTTCGGCAAGATGGAGGGAATAATAACTCCACTCGTAAAAAAAGACTTGCCAAAGACGTGCTCCAATAATAGCCCCAATTACAGCATAGACCAACAAATCCAAGAGATGCTGACGATATTCTTTTTCCAATGAGGCTAAGTGATAAGCTACCCCTAAGCCGATTATTATTGCCAGGGCTACCACTACGCCGTAAGATCTTAGAGAAAATCCCCCGATGCTGAATAAAATTTGCAGCAAATTCTACGTCCCTCCCTCTCCTAATATCTAACTTCCAACTAGCTAAATCTTACTATATTAATTGGATTTTTTAATGAATAAGTTGTGGATTTTTTATGAACAGTAGAAACCACAGAACTACGACCTTTCCCGCTGTGCAAAGGGTTAATCCAGGAATAGAGCCTCCTTGATAACCTTATTAGTGTCTCGCATAGAAGCCATAATTATAATGGGCAGTTTCTCCCTGTGGAGCCACTGCCCTTTTTAATAAGCTGCGTTCTACTCACTTACTCTCTAAATCATGTTTTTTGCTTTGATATTCCACGGAATCTATCTCACCACGCGCATAACGTTCACTTAGAATGTCTAGTCCTGTATTCTGCTTACCGAGTCTATTATTATAAACTTGCGAAGAATTACGACGAAATAAATAGATACTCAGTAGAATGATCCCAATTCCGAAGAAGAGCGGCATGATTATCCCCATCCACCCATATCCGCCTCCATAACCACCGTATCCATAACCACCATTTCCCCAGCCGCCCATCATATTACCCCATCCCATCATGTGAATTCCTCCTCTAAAGTTAAATTTTCCGGATTCCAACGATTAACTCAAAATCTTGCCCACTATCAACAGCATTCATTAGTGCTATCC
This sequence comes from Desulfosporosinus sp. I2, assembly GCF_000960765.1. Taxonomy (GTDB): domain Bacteria; phylum Bacillota; class Desulfitobacteriia; order Desulfitobacteriales; family Desulfitobacteriaceae; genus Desulfosporosinus. Next base: position 14,429 of record NZ_JYNH01000037.1, read on the forward strand.
CTTCTTAATGGATATTGGCTGTTTTTGTCCATACAGTTCTTGTTTCCGCTCAAGATAGTCCTCTCTATTAATCTCACCACGTGCGTATCGATCATTTAAAATATCCAGTGAAGTATGCCCCTGAGATTGATGGTTCGTGCAACATGATCCTCCGGTGTTTCCAGAATTATACATATAAATTGCAACGAAGACTAATAGAATTAAACCAAACATCATTTAAAATTCCCCCTCATTTTATTTTTCTTCCCTTAGATCTTCATTTCACAGCTTTGCTTCGTTGATTTGCTGTTCTTCCATGACCTTAGTGTAACTCTTGGTTACGATAATCTCATGAAAAAGTTGTGAATTTCTTATGAAGATGGACCCTGATTTTAATTAGTTATCCATCTTCATAAGAGCCATTCGGAAATCTATCTATATTTTATTTCCTAACCTAAATAGCAACCTTGCATTCTGAAGCCAATCGAGTTGAGTGTCCGATAAAAAAGCCGTATCCCTATAATTCATGTCACTTATGAGCGATTTTTCAGAGCCTAGATAAATAAAGTAATAATCTTTTACCAGGTATCTCCTATGTCTGACTCCCTTAATATCCACAAAAAATCAGCTTGTCCACACTCGATTACCGGCGCTACTTGAAATTTTTTCTTACCGCTGATCCTGATCCAAACGTCTTTCCAAGACCTGCACTTAACCATTGCCATCCAACATAGACTCTAAGGATGGTCCAAACCACCTCATGAGTTTAGATTCTCTCCAAGCCATTTTTTACTACCTCCCCCGATTTTTCTAGGTCGTCACAATAAGGATCTTTTGCGTAATATACCATAAAATGGTCAATTCGATACAGAGAATATCAAAAATATTTAGATCTATATACCAACAGCAATAGATACCATTGGCATATAGTCCCATGCAAACTTAACTTGCTCTTAATACTTGGGGAGATCACTAAAGCTCAGACCTTTAATAATCGGTCTGAGCCTTTCTTATCCTAATTCAAGATTATTCCAGTTTCCTATATCCGGCCTGAACCATTGCGGCCATCTTACGACATTCGTCCGCACAACTTACGACACGATTAGCACATTCAACTGTGCAAACAGCACAGATTGTTTAACCAACCTTATCCCCCATTTCCTCCTACTTTTGGTTTAGTGGGAGAATTTGTTTTTATCGAGTTACTATATAAATTTTCAATAAACAATTTACATTTGATTCTTCAGCTTCACCAAAGTTAGAGAGCTACTGCCCTTTTTCGCTTCCGTTAGCTAATACCCTTTTTACTTTACATCAATAGTATTTAGTATCGGTCCTTGCCAGTTTTCGAACCAAACCTGACCCGTGTATCCATTATGAGTTGTGAATTTCTCATGAACACCCGCTGCAATAATCGCTGCAAAGGGCCTAAGGAAGGATTTTATTATTTTTTCGTGTACTGCGAAAAAGCAGCTATCCAATTCCTACAAAGGCTAGAAGAGCCGCTGTCCACATAAACGGAACCAATCTTGTATGATATCTTTAAAGAAGTAAAAGTGGTTGAGGATTAAATCCTCAACCACTTTTACTTCTTTGTCTCTGATTAATCATTCAGTGTTTTCAAATTCTCAATCTTATTACGCCAACTTACCATAGCTAAACCTACTAACAACAGCAGGAAAGTAATAATCCCCACGAGTTCATAATCCACCGTGAAGTTAGGGGAAAAGTAGGTCAACCCATCAAAAAAGGCTACCCCATACGCTAAAATTTTGACTTATACTTTTTGCTTTAGAAATTCATCATGCCACTTCCAGCCTTTGCAGTCCCACTCCCATTCATCATCGCACTTCCAGATCTGGTAGCGCCACTTCCGTTGGTCATCATGTTTCCCCCAGATTGACTCATAAATTGATTCATTTTATCAAGGTTTTCTTGTCCCATTTGTGCCTTAACATTCGGGTCTGAATTCATGAGATCTTGCATCGCCTTAACATTCCCTGTTTGCATGGCGTCCTGCATCCCCGCTGAATTATGGAGATTTTGCATGGCCGTCGAATTCATCAACGTTTGATGCTGCTCCGGTGAAAAAGTTTGTTGCATAAATCCCTGCATTTGACCGAACCATCCGTTACCTTGTTGCTGGGTTGTTCCAGCTAAAGCTGGTAAAGCCATAAGCCCAACTGCCAATGTTGCGGTTCCTACGATTGCTGTGATTTTTTTACTAAATTTTTTCATTGTATGTTCCCCCTAATTTAATCTTCATTCCACTTTTTTGCTTCGTTTGCTTTGCTGATTTCCATGTCCTTAGTGTAACCTTAGGATACGATCATCTCATGAAAAAGTTGTGAATTTCTGATGAAGAAGGGATCCTGATTGAAAATCAGGGTCCCTTCTTCATCATATGAAGTTTATTTTGCACTTAGAGCTTCCTTAATCAACATTGACCATCACAGGCATCATTTGTGAAGACCCCATTATTTTTACTAGCAAGATATGCCTAAGGAAACTGTTATAAATTATGAAGAACGAAAGGGACTGAAGTTTGTAACTCGGTCCCTTTTTGGTCTGGGTGGACGTGCTCTATACTATTATTTTCCAATCAAATTACTGGGTTTTAACAGTTAAGTAAAACCAAAAGCTAGCGGGCAACAATATCGGTGATATTGACAAATTCATCCCTAGTGATCATTGTAGTATTCAATAATTCTTCCTCCAAAAATTCCCATCCAATTCTCTCTATGGTTTGCCGAAAACGTTCTCTTGGTTTGCCATATTTTGCGAAGAATTCCAAAGTTGCATCGATTAGTCTAAACAGTTCCGTTTCTTCAAAAATCAGCGGGAGAAATTGCTTGCCATTTGCTATCTGATTACCTAACGTACCCCCTAAATAAATAAGAAAGCCACTTTTTCCATGCCAAGCCCCTAACGGACATGATTTTACGCACTTGCCACAATTAAGACACTTTTCCTGTTCAAATACGAGATTCCTGTCACCTTTATCCACTTTAATCGCTTCCCCAGGACAAACAGCTTCACATAAGCCACAAAAATTACAGGTCGTCTTCTCCCAGGTCGGTTGTATCCCACCTTTTATCCCCAAGTCATTTTCTTCCGCTTTAAGACAATTATTCCTACACCCTGTAACACCTATTTTGAACTTATGCTTAAGTTCTTTGGCAAAATAACGTTTATCCAGTTCATCGGCTAGTGCTGTTGTATCAATCAAGCCGCTTGGACAGATAGCGTTCCCCTGGCAAGCGGTCACTGCTCTCACCCTTGGACCACTAGACCCTGGCTCTAACCCTGCTTTGACCAATTCTCGTTTTACAGTATCAATATCCTCAAACCTAATAAAAGGGATCTCAATCCCTTGCCTTGACGTAAGATGGATGTAGCCTTTACCATATATCTGAGCAATTTCATAGACCTTTTTTAATTGTTCTGCTCTTATTTGACCCCCAGCAACCCTTAATCTCATAGAAAAACAGTCCTTCTGAACCTGCCTCATGAAACCCATTGGTTTTATCGACTTGTTATAAACCTTAGCCATTTCAATCAGAATCCTCTTTCCGTCTAATATTAATTAACCCTATTGTATTTTTACACCCATTTCCACTTTCATAATTTACTAACTTGTTGTTAATGGCAGACAATTTTGATTCACTTTAACAATTATTTCTTTAAAATTTTCTCAACAAACTTTTAATACTTATATTCCGATTTGTTTACTTTGAATTAATTTCTATTATAGTTCATGATTCCAATTCCAGTCAATAGCTTTTATTATTAGATCAGTTCGCGGTAGTGAAATGCCGGAAGCTCTAAATACATATTGCACAAATTCCTGTGCAATCAAATCCTTCCCGACTCGTTCCGCCCCAAACATAAGGAATCCCTTGTAAACTTAAGGCATTGCTAATGAGCTTGTCCGCATCCGAACTACCCCTAGAAACTTGGGATACTGGAACCTGTTTAGTCGCAAGAGCTTTCTACTGCGAAAGTGCGCTGGGATTTTTAGCAATTTGAAGCTCTTGAGACGTCTTTCTCACTGAAGCTAGAGTTTTCTTTTCAACAAGTGTTGACGTTTTCTTTTATAATCTTGGCCCCTATCAGAAATCTGATTATGTTAGTGTAAAACAAGTTTTCTAATCGTTCCAGGCAACTTAACTAGATTTTAATACTTGGGGAGAAAGAAAGGCCCAGACCCTTAATAATCGGTCTGAGCCTTACTTATCTAAACTCTTATACCCCATTTCCTCCCATTTTTGGTTTAGTGGGATAAGTTGTATTTATCGAGCTACTATAGAAATTTTTAAGTAAACAAATTTACATTCTATTCTTAAAGAACATGGTAACTTTTTTACCCATGACCACTGCCCCATTGGCAATAATAAAGGAAGCAAGCGCTTTATCCTCATAGAATTATTGCCTCTCTGCTTTCGCCGAGGCAGATGGGACAAGGGTTTCCTCGAAAATACTGGGTATAGGGCAAGATCGGCTTGTGTCATGAATCCGATGCTTATTTATCCCAACTTCTCATACCACCATCTAAATTCAAAACTTGTTCATACCCCTTTGTTATTAGGAACTGACCGGAGGCGTCCCCCATTGGCCCTGTATGACAGACTAATATGATTCTTTTATTTTTATCAAGTTGAGTATATTGCTTCTCAAAGTCAGCTAATGGCATTAAAACGGCACCAGGAATATGTCCATTGTTATATAAAATAGGCTCTCGCAAATCAACAATTACCGTATCATTACCGATTCCTGAATCTAATTGTTTTTTTAATTCCGAAGCCGAGATAGGTTGTACTTGATTACTGGTGTTTTTGTTTGCACATCCGATTGTCAGAGCTAAAACGCTGATTAATACTACCGTAAAAAATAGTCTCTTCATATCCACAACTCCCTAAAGTATAGTAATCCGCGGCCATTTGGTGGTAACATGAGACTACGTTAAAACAAACCAAGAGAATAAAGGAAATAAGCGAAACTTGCTAAAGTTAACCCAGTCGATATCCACAAGATCATTCTTTGTTTACGATGTACTAATGAACGACGTTTCCATGTAATCCAATGAGCTAACCCTAAAAGTAGGAAACTCAGGGCTATAAACAGCCATTGATATTTTGCAAAAAAAGATATAGTTGAGAACATCGAGCCGCCCAGACCGAGCGGTATTACAAATACAGGAAGCAGTCATGCCAGACAACCAAAAGTAGATGTAATTACAGTGAACGTTTGAATAAATTTATCCTTCCAATTGGCCATTTTTGTCTCCCTCAGAAAAGTAATTCTTGCAAACCTTTCAGCGTAGCGTTATATAATTATGTTTTCCATTTTGTCTTTTTTATGTTTTGCTTCCTTAAATCTCACCTCATAATCATTACTATTCTCACTTGCATCCTTATCTTCGCGTCTCAAAGTATACCTAATCAATTCGATTAAGCTGTGAATGAGTTATGAATTTGTTATGAATTTTTCATGAAGAAAGACCCTGAATAATAAAGAAAACCTAAAATGGTTTTTTAATTGAGTTTCTTACAACGTTATTTTTATATTATTTTTAGTTTTTACTATCCAAATAGAAATTAATCCGTCTTAATCATATAAAGCTTAGGTTGGTACCGCCTAGGCAAGAAAATTACATCGGTTGAACGCTAAGTTTTACCCGAAAAATAAGGAGTTATTATGATGAGAAAATTCACAGTTACTGAATTAAGTGATTTTAACGGAATTAAGAAACCCGCATATGTGGGTTATCAAGGAAATGTTTACGATGTATCTAGTGTCTTCAAAGATGGAGAACATGCTGGAATAAAAGCTGGTAAAGATTTAACCATCGACTTTGCTAAAGGTCCTCATTCAGAAGATATTTTTAAAAACTTCCCTGTAGTAGGCGCTTTAACTAATGAAAAAAGCCTATGTGAAAAAGTCTTTACAGGCACTTCACTACAAACTGATCTACTTTTGCGCCTCGCTCTCGGAATCGTGTTTTTCGCTCATGGAGCACAAAAATTGTTGGGTTGGTTTGGGGGATATGGTTGGAGTGGGACAATGGGCTACTTAACTCAAACTGTGCATCTAGCCCCTCCCATAGCCGGTTTGGTAATTTTAGTTGAGTTTTTTGCCGGATTAGCTTTAATCTTAGGTTTTCTAACGAGACCTGCTGCTCTGGGAATTGCTCTAGTTACGTTAGGAGCAGCTTTTACGGTCCATCTGCCGAATGGTTTCTTCTTAGATAAAGGCGGAATCGAATATGTTTTTGTTCTTTTCTTAGTCGCACTCTTCTTATTCGTTAACGGGTCTGGAACTATTTCTATTGATAGGCTCATTAGGGACCGATATCAACGCAGATAATTCACTACAATTAAATGTTGACAGACAAAACCCGTCGGACCACCACATCCGAGGGTTTTGTCTGTTACAATATATTTATAACTATCCCAACGTTTAATTTAATATTCGATTAATTGGGCATCTATATATTTAGTGTTAAATCCCGAGGAGTGAACAAGGTGAAAATCAAGGAAAATCTTTATACCGCAGATTCATTTGAAGGGGATCTTTCCTTCGAAGAAATAATTTCCCAAAACCAAAAAAAGATTATTAATTTAATCTATGGAATGACGGGTGATTACTACCTCTCCGAAGATCTTACGCAGGAAACGTTTCTAAAAGCCTTTCAATCAAGACACTCGTTTAACGGTAAGTCAAAATTCTCTACTTGGCTATATAGAATAGCTGTAAATGTTACGGTTGACCATCAACGAAAGAGCTGTGTTCGCAAGGAGATGGCCGCAGAGGAACCCGATCCCAAATTTTCAAAGGTTGATACCTTACAGGACCCGGACCGATCCTGCCAAAAAAATGCAACGAGGAATATTATATTCACTTCCATAGCAAACTTACCCGATCAGCAGAAAGAAGTCTTTGTCTTGAGAGAGCTAAATGGTTGTTCGACAAAGGAAGTTGCCGAGATTTTAGATTGCTCCGTGGAGTTAGTAAAATGGCGATTACACAAAGCCCGGTTATCTTTGCGTAAAACGTTAAACAATAATACGAACTATAAAAACTTAGGGACCATAACCTTGAACAGGTTTGGATTAGAATGAAGAAAAAACCACAGAAGCGGCTAAGGAGTTAATCCTCAGCCGCTTTTATGGTTTTCTACTCATTTGCTCTCTAAATCCCGTTTTCGGCTCTGATACTCAGCGGAATCTATCTCGCCACGCGCATATCGTTCACGCAGGATGTTCATTGCACTACTATCCTTACCTAGTCCACCTGTATGAACATGCGAAGCATTGTGACGAAATAGGTAGATACCCAGTAAAATAATCCCGATCCCTACGATGAGTTGCATTCCTATCCCCGCTATCCCCATCATCCCGTATCCGCCGCTTCCATAACCACCATATCCCCAACCACCCATGATATTACCCCAGCCACCCATCATGTTAATTCCTCCTTCAAAAAAATTTTTTCAATCAAACTTTATGAATTTCTAGCCACAAACTAGCACTATGCTAGCCATATAAAATGGGATCCTAACAACTTCTTACCTCAGAAGCTCCTGTTTACGCTCAAGGTATTCCTCACTTTGAATCTCACCACGTGCATATCGTTCATTTAATATATCCAGGGGAGTATTCTCATGAGACTGATGTCCCATACAACGTGACCCTCTAGAATTAGAGGAACTAAACATGTAATATGCGACAAAGATTATAAGAATTAAACCAAACATCATTTAAGTTCTCTCCCTTTTTAGTTATTTTGATTAGAGTATGCCATTTGTTATGCGCATCAATTCATCATGCCTCGTAATCCATTCATCCTATTACCGTTGGTCGTCATGGTTCTGCCAGAATTACTCATGAATTCGTTCATTTTATCAAGGTTCTCTTGCCCTATCCGAGCCTTAATCGCTGGATCTGAATTCATGAGTTCTTGCATTTTCTGAACATCCCCTGTTTGCATTGCATTCTGCATTCCCTGTGAATTATGAAATTTTTGCATTTCGGTCGAATTCATTAGCGCTTGATGTTGCTCAGATGAAAAGTTTCTTTGCATGTATCCTTGCATTTGTCCAAACCATCCGTTCACTTGTTGCTGGGATGTTTCGGCTAAGACTGGCAAAGCCATGAGCCCTACAGCTAATGTTGCGGCACCGATAATCGCGGTGACTTTCGTACTGAATTTTTTCATTATATATTCCTCCCCATTCATCTTATTAAGGTTACTTCGTTTGATTGCCATCTTCCATGTCCTTAGTGTAACTCTCGGATAGGATCATCTCATGAAAAAGTTGTGAATTTCTCATGAAGAAGGGACCCTGATTATTCAGAGTCCCTTCTTCAAACGGTTTCGTTAGAAGGGGCTAAGATTAATAACCTTAGCCCCTTCTCGCTTTTTACTTATTTTGAACCATTGGAGTCATCTTCTACGATCTTTATTAAGTCACGCTCCCTATGCTCATGCTCAAATTCCTCCACAGGGATCTCGGACATCAAATTTGCCTTTTTCAAAAGCGTAAACGTCATCCTTTTTAGTTCATCCGTCTTAAGATCAGAAAGCTGTTCTCGACATTTCACATAGATATTAAACGCATAAAGGGCCAGCTCATCTATCTCAGATTCAAACTTAAGCAACTCATCGTATAGTTGATTCTGTCGAATTTCCTTTTCCAGTTCTTCACGAACTACTCTTTTAAGGGAAAAAACAAAGCTCAATGCTTGGGCTGGACTAAAATCCTGAATCGCCCGAACTCTAATAATATCATCAAGGAAAGGTAAACTCTCTGCAAATCCTTCCCCAATAATCAGCGCTTCGATGACACCATCTATTCCCTCGGAGAACGTGTGCCCCACTGGATTGAGAAACCTATCTTTTTGCTTCTTTAGAAAACCCGAGCTATCGGTGGGATACGTGGCCATGATCGCTTCAAACCACTTTTCTAAAATAACGGTTCTTTTTTCCTCTAGATGCTTTTTTAAATTAATCTCCATTTATTACTACACTCCCCGTTTTAAGCAGGACATCCTTATTGATGCCTAACCAGACTATTGAACAAACTGTCCAAATTAAAAGGACCTATAAACTGATACTATTATTTCTATTATAGCCCTCGTTATGTGGAATAACCATTGCTCCGTTCAAACTTATTTAACTAACTCCATTAATGGAGTTGGCATGTGAGACTAACATCCATGGACGGCCACTATAAATGACGACCCCGATCGGAGTCGCCATTTAACACCTGAAAACAGTTTGTTCCTCTGCCTTGAAACAATATATCCACAAATCCCATTTTAGAACTGGTTAATAGCTTTGATGCACCATTTTCAATTGTTGCCGACGGGCCAAAACCGAAAGCGAATAATTGAGTGCAAAGTAAGTAAAAGCTATCATTCCAAAAACCGCAAAGACCTGACTAGGCATACCGTATTGCCCTAAAATAATCATACCTTTACCCGTAAGATCTTCCACGCCTACAACCCAGACAAACGATGTATCCTTAATGACCGTTATAAACTGAGAGACTAAAGGAGGTATCATCTTGTGCATAGCTTGCGGCAAAATAATGTGGGTCAAGGTCTGGCGATAGGAAAACCCCTGCGACTTGGCGGCTTCCCACTGTCCATCATCGATGGAGTTTAATCCACCTCGAACAATTTCGGCAATGATAGCCGACGTAAAGACCGCAATCGCGACAATCCCAGAATTGATTGGTTTTAAGGTAGTCATAAAACGAAAAACCAAAATGAAAAGCAGCATCGGAATGTTTCGAACACATTCAATATACACTGCCGCGATCCGCCCCAGAATAGCTTGTTTGGAGTATCGAGCAATGCCAAGGATAGTTCCAAAGATAAAACTGATCAAAACGGCCATGACAGCAATGTAGAGAGTCGTCAAAAGCCCTTGACCCAGAAACCTAAATATCTCTGGTTTAAAGAGATCTTGAATCATGTCGACACCCCCGCCTTACGTTCTAAGCGGCGTGTCAGTGTCGCCAAAGGTAAACAAAGTAGCAGATAGAGCAGACCAACAACAACATACGCAGGCCCGTAAAAGATATTGTCACTTGACCAAGAGTCAGCACGATACATTAGGTCACCACCAGCGACCATGGCTAGTACTGACGTATTTTTAATCAAGTTAACCGCTTGATTCGTGAGTGGTGGTAGAACTATGCGAGATGCCTGCGGCAAGATGATATACCGCATTGCCCCCCAGAAACTAAATCCCTGAGATAAGGCTGCTTCCATTTGCCCCCTGTGGATCGAGTTAATTCCTGCCCTGACCACTTCAGCAATATAAGCACCATGATAAACACCGACTCCCAAAACACCCACTACAAACACAGGCAGCATAACGCCCATGTAAGGGAGCGCATTAAATAGGAAGAAAATCTGGAGTACAAGTGGCGTGTTTTGAATGAATTCCACATAGATGCGACTCACGACCTTGGCTAGTGTCCACTGAGAGGTCCCCAATACTCCAAATACGATCCCGAGTATGAGAGCCAAAGATAGGGCTAGTAAGGTTACTAAAATAGTTGTTCTAAACCCCTCAGCAAATACCGCCCAGTCACGGAAAAGCGCTTCCCATTTAAACCAGGCAAAAGGTCCGACCACTATTTAAGACCCCACTTTTGGATCATTTTATCGAGTTCTCCAGACTTTTTCAACTCAGCAATCGTAACATTAACCAATTTGGCTAAACCGTCTTTTCCCAGTTTAGAAGCAACTCCATAATCCTGAGGACTAAAACTATCTGCCAAGATAACTGTAGAATCATCCAAATATCCAAAAAGAATGGAACCATCTACTGAGAAACAATCAACACGGCCAGAGTCTAATGCTGCCTTAATTTCAGGATAGGTAGCAAACTCCAAGAAGCTAACTTTTGCTCCAACCTTAGCCGCTTGTTCTTCAATAGCTTTCTTACTGGTTGCACTTTGTGCTACCCCAATCTTTTTCCCGTTTAAATCTTTTAAGCTTGTAAAACCAGCACTCTTTTTAACTAATAGTCTTACACCATCCGTAAAATAAGCATCTGAGAAATTGTAACTCTTTTTACGATCTTCTGTAACGGTGAAAGTGGCAATAACAAGGTCCACATCTCCACTATCTAGCAAAGGTCCCCGAGTTTTTGCTGTAACGGCTGCGGGCTCGACTTTTTCAATCCCAATCTTCTTGGCTATTACATTCGCCAAATCAATTTCGAACCCCTCAATTTTCCCTGTTTTTGGATCTTTATATCCAAACTTAGGAACATCGACTTTAACCCCTACTTTTAGAACACCTCGGTCTTTGATAGCCTTGACATCAGCCGACTGTTCAGTGCCAGAGCCTGAAGTTGGCGCCGGTGTAGTCGTAGGTGCAGTCGACCCGCAACCCGTAACCAAACCCGCAACTAATAGTAAACTTGTTAAAACCACTCCAATTTTCTTCATTCCTAAATCCCCCTCTTCATCTTTTAATCGCAGAATACCGTTTCCTTATAGAACACCTAAGTACAACCTATGAATTTAAGCCATAATTTATGACCTAACGCAAAATTCGGCTTAAAAATGACTTAGTTCGCTCATTCGTTGGATTCTCAAAAAACTGATCCGGCGTATTGGATTCGACAATAAGTCCCTCATCCATAAAGATAACGCGGTCCGCAACTGTTTTAGCAAAACCCATTTCGTGAGTAACAACAACCATGGTAATACCCTCATGAGCCAGATCAATCATAACATCTAAGACTTCTTGGATCATTTCAGGATCCAAAGCCGAGGTTGGCTCATCAAAGAGCATAATCTTAGGTCTCATAGCCAAAGCCCGTGCAATGGCTACACGTTGCTGCTGACCCCCGGAAAGCTGTGATGGATACACGTTGGATTTTCCACTTAGCCCAACACGTTCAAGATAAGCCATACCGTCCTTTGTGGCTTCCTCCTTAGAGGTTCCCTTAATCAACATAGGAGCTAGGGTTAAATTCTCTAAAACGGTTTTATGGGGATAAAGATTAAATTGTTGAAAGACCATAGCGACTGACTGACGGACTTTGGCAACTTGTGCCTTATGAGCAGTAATTTCCACCCCATCAACCGTGACTTTTCCTGAACTAGGCTTTTCTAGGAGGTTCATACACCGTATCAAGGTGCTCTTGCCTGATCCACTAGGGCCAATGACGACCAGTTTCTCCCCCGTCTTTACATTAAGATTAATATCTTTGAGAACGTGCAAATGACCAAAATGTTTATTGACGCCTTCTAATTGAATCAAGCGGGTACTCCTTCCATTTTTCTTTCTTAAATCTCTAAATTTAAGCATTTATTTTATTATATTTCGTTATGAACTAAAGAAATTCCTTTATTATTTATCGATAATAATGTATACATTAAACTGCCTTATATCCCATTAATGGACATAATCAGCTATTAAACTAGATTTCTCAACTCTTTTCTTATACCATTGCCAGGCTTTCTAAGTTGACAAAGAGTCAGCTATGCTCTAAACTACAAATTGAGCTGACATTGAGATCGCGTTTTTTAATACGCGACACTAATGGAAAGCCCCTGCTATGGAATGCACGTTTGTTTACGATTTTCTTTGAACCGAACGCGATCGTGTATGCAGGTGGTTTTCAATTGCATTAAAAAGGGAGAGCTATTTTTTAGCCTCTCCCTTTTTGTTTGCTAAATAACAATTAGTCTTAGAAAAAGCAAAAACAGCGTCGGTTTGCTACGCTGCCTTCCTCTTCCCTTAAGCTCTATCTTAAATATCAGCAAGTCCTAAACTGATCTCAATAGCTTGGTCTACTCTCAGCATGACTTCCTCATCTAGAACTGCCACTTTTTCCTTGAGACGACTTTTATCAATCGTCCTAATCTGCTCAGTCAAAATAACGGAATCCCGTTCTAAACCACTGCGTTTTGCTCTTACTTCCACGTGAGTCGGTAATTTTGCTTTAGCAATCTGTGATGTAATCGCCGCGATGATTGTCGTCGGGCTAAATTGATTCCCAATATCGTTTTGAATCACAAGGACTGGACGAGTTCCGCCCTGTTCTGAGCCGACGACGGGGTTTAGTTCCGCATAATAAATTTCCCCGCGTTTTATGATCATCTCTGACACTCCACCATTGTTACTTCATAATATTCTAATACTTCTTGTTCCGTTGAAAACAACTCCCTAGCTATCGATAAATTCAGTTGTGCCATCTCCAAATACCCTTTGCGCATCTGCTCGTGAATTCCTCTTTTTCGTCGTTCATGAAGGATGCTGTTTAGAGCTTCTCGAATAAATTCGCTGCGATTTCGCTTCTCGACTGTCACAATGCCATCCACTTCCGCAAGCAAACTCTCCGGCAAACTGATCATAATCCGCTTACTTTCTGCCACATTAGCACCCCCAAGTCATTTAGCCATAGCTATACTCTATTATAGACAGTAAAGCAAAAAAGTGTCAACGAACTAGAAGAGCAAATAAGCCAAAACCCCATGAAAACACGGTTATTTCTACATGTAAATTATGGGAAGAGTAAATTCAAGCTTAAATTCTCGGATGTTTTAATACTAATGATAGTATAACAGTATATCACACATGATATACTGTTTTTTTGAGAAAACCACGCATCGAATTTAATTTAGGGTTGCTTTAAAAGTCTCTTCACCATAGTTTGATGGGCTATTTTTTCTAAGCGGTCGTCTAGTTCCATCAAGCAAGTGTTTGGTTCGCGTCTTTGAAGAGCCAGTTCCAACAACAAATCAGCAAAGTGCGGATTCTTAGGGAGGAGCGGTCCGTGCAAATACGTTCCGAAGACATTGCGGTAACGAACCCCTTCCTCGCCATCTTCGCCATTATTCCCGTGCCCAAATGAGACTTTCCCTAACGGCCTCATTCCCTCAGCCAAATGAGTTTGACCCGAGTGATTCTCGAACCCCAATAACGTCCTTAATGGTGGAGACTCCACTTTACTCTTGCTTGATTGATCCAAATTATCATCTAGAACGCTCTGATCAAGGTCCACCACGACGTTTCCAATTAAACGCTTGGCTCCAGCGATCGTCCAGACATCTAAAATATCCAACCCCTGAATTTTTTCTCCACCCGCCATTTGGTAATATTTCCCCAGCATTTGATAACCCCCACAGATGGCGAGTACCACCAAACCATTATCTATAGCGCTTCGGAGGTCACCTTCCCGGCGCATTAAATCTTGAACCAGTATACCTTGTTCACGGTCAGATCCCCCACCAATAAATAGAATATCCATACCTAAGAAGTCTATGTCTTCACCTAAGGATGCTCTTTGAACAATGGGTTCAATTCCTCGCCAACGACAACGGGCCGCCAAGGCCAAAATATTACCCCGATCTCCATAAAGATCGAGCAAGTCCGGATACAGATGGCAAATCGTTAGTTTCACACGCTCGACTCCTCTCCACAATCCTGTACTTGAGAATGTGACAAACCCGCTTTTTCTTGACGTTGTTCAAGAAGATCACGAAGTGGGAAAAGTAGAGTATAGGTGGGTAATACAAACACAACCTCTGACTCGTTCCGCTGAGTTAGTAAGCAATCGAGGGCCCCTGTCAAGCTGTGTATAAGGACCAGTTTTTCTTCCTTCACTCCTGCATATTTAAGCCTTAAAGCCATGTCCTCAGCACGCAAGCCTGTACAAACCACTTGATGTATGCACTCTTCATGCCTTCCCAATCGTTCAAAATTAACATCCCAGAGCCAAGAAATATCTCGCCCATCTGCCGCTAAATCATTGATCCCGATCAGAATTCGCAGAGGTTTATCGACACTGATCATTGTCTGAATAACTTGGTCAAACCCTGTAGGACTTTTTTACGAGAGTTAAAGTGATTTCCCCTGTTGGTAAGTTAAACCGCTCCATCCGTCCGGCTTGAGGAATAAAATCCCCCAACCCGTTTTTTAATCATGCTATCGCTTACGCCTAAATGACGGGCTGCGGTCAGTGCTGCTAAAGCATTGTATAGATTGTAGTACCCTTGCAGAGAGAGGGTAAAGGGAGTAACCCCCACCCTAAACTGAAGCAATCCCCCCTCCAGACGGACGTTTTGGGCCAATATTTCAGGTTCAGTGCGATGAAACCCGCAGCCTTGACATTTGAAAATCCCCAATTGACCATAATGAAAAAGAGAGTAATCAAGGGCAGTTCCACAGACCGGGCAAAATCTAGCTTCTCGAGTTTCTATGCTCTCCGAGCGGCTATCCGGAGTTCTCTCCACCCCATAATACAGGGTTCCCTCATGATTCATGCCAAATTGAGCAACCAAGGGATCATCGGCATTGAGTACGAGAACCGTCCCTTGAGGTAAAGACTCTCGAACCAAACGAACGGTTGTATCTAGCTCTCCATAACGATCGAGTTGATCGCGGAAGAAGTTGGTAATAATCGCCAGGCTCGGGGACAATTGTTCACAAAGTTTAGGAACCGTTGCCTCATCCACTTCCAACAGAGCTAAGTTCGCCTGTGATGAGCCGCTCCAACGGGTATTTTGGATCAAAGCCCCTGTAATCCCAGTCACAAGGTTTGCCCCAGCCTGATTGAAGGCAAAGGTTTTTCCCGCCTCAAGTAAAATGCTCGCCAAAAGATTAGCAGTCGTCGTTTTCCCATTGGTCCCTGTTACCATAACAACTCCGTCAGAATAAGCCATACTCAAGTGCCGCATAATCTGGGGATCAATCCAGTTTGAAATTTTTCCCGGTAAGGTTGTCCCTTTTTTCCCGGTGACTAAAAGCCCCCGAGTCACTATCTTACCCGCCCATAAGGCAATCCAAAAACGCCAAGTTCGCTTCATGCTTGCTCCTTTAATCATATGTTATCCATTATCGCACCCACAATTGTATTATCAACCAAAAACAGTTTAAAACAAACCTTAAATTTTCAGGTTTCCCTTCCTCGAAGACCCAATTATTCTATTTTACCACGAGAAGGTTACTTGTTATAAGGTAACTTAAAATAAGTTTACTAAGCACTGCCCACTTTGTCGAATTTATCACCCGAATTAAAGAACTCATTCCAATAAAACATGAGCTTAATCGTCATTTTGCCCAAAAGTATTACCTGTTGTTTAATTGACTTATTTATAAAAACCATGGGATAATGAATGGGTATTTTTGTTGGCGAAACCTCGAATTACAGGTCAAGCTGTTTTACCCGATCAAGTAAATACTAAGAAACTAAGAAATGAGATGATACTTTGAACGACTTTATAAGTGCCTTGATTTTAGGGATCGTGGAAGGAATTACTGAATTTCTCCCTATTTCCTCTACAGGTCACTTAATCATCGTCAACCAGTTTGTTGGCTTCACGGAACAATTTGCTAAGATGTTTGATGTGGTGATACAATTAGGTGCCATTCTCTCCGTTGTTGTTTACTTTCGAAAACGACTTATTCCCTTCGGAAATCTTAAATCCTCCAAGAATCAAAAAATATTTGACCTATGGAAAAAGACCATAGTTGGAGTTATCCCCGCGCTTGGTATTGGTTTTTTTGCCGCACATTACATAGAAGAACGTTTGTTTAATACAACCGTTGTTTCCATTGCCTTGATCGTCGGTGGACTAATTCTCTTATATATTGAAAACAAGCGACATTCCTTTAGTATTAAATCCATGGACCAACTGACTTATAGGACCGCTTTTACGATCGGAATTATCCAATGTTTAGCTATGATACCAGGGACCTCACGCTCAGCCTCAACCATCATCGGAGCCATGTTATTAGGGGCTTCAAGAGTTGTGGCTGCAGAATTTTCCTTCTTTTTAGCAATTCCTACGATGGTGGCTGCTTCTGGCTACACATTACTAAAAAATGGGCTCATGCTCACCCCACATGAGTTTTTAGTGGTAGGGTTTGGGTTCTTCGTTTCGTTTGTTGTGGCCTGGGTAGTGATTGCAGGGTTCATGAACTATGTCAGCAAAAAGGATTTCAAACCGTTTGGTTATTACCGAATTGTGCTTGGCATCATTGTTCTTTCGTATTTTGGTTTTCTTCGGCCCTAGCAAACATAGGCAACTAGACAGTTTTATAAAGAAAACTTGGCTGGCGCCAAGCCTTGGCGTAGGCGGCCGCCTTAGTTGCCCTTATGCTTCCAGAAAGTATACAACGAAGTTATACTTTCTGACTAGTATCAAATGAACCCCTCCAGAGCTTGACTCTGAAGGGGTTTTTCGTAGCGCATATTATCTAATTCATGAATCAAGCTCTTCGTACAGGTTAAGACAGCGCACCAAGAGTCCCATGTATATCTCCCCTTATATTTTAAAACATTGATTTTGGCCTTGGCCGATTACTGCATTCATAGTTACTCAACCACTATCTCTCCATACATCCCCTTCGCAGCGTGTCCTGGAACTTGGCAAATGTAATAAAACGTACCACTTTGGAACGCTGTGAATGTGGTGGAAGCGGTTGGATAAACTTCATTTGCTGCCTGTGGGACGACGGGCAGATATGCACCAGGATATACTGGCCCTTGCATCATGGACATGTAAGCATAGGGTGGAGGAGAAGCAATAATCTCCATTCCATGGGGCATTCCCGCATCCTCATTGATTAGAGTCAGAGTAACCTTACTACCCTTAGGAACATTAATCGTTGGATTAACCAAACCACCGACCACAAACTTATCGTCGGCATTTTGGGGTCCACTGAATAAGACAACGTTTACATCTTGCCCCTTAAAGGTGACTGAATTACTATTCTTGTCAATTACGGCGGTTTTTAAGGAATTGCTCATTGCGTCATTTGCGTTATTATTGTTTGTGATCTGATAGCTGGGATTCGGAGCGGTAAAGCCTCTCATCACTCCATAGCCGAATACGGTATTTGCAACAGCAAGAAGAACCAAAAGTGTAATCCCAATAGTTAATGTGGATTTTTTCATTGACTTGCTCCTTTCTTTAGCCCTATTGAAGCACTACATACATAAATCATTACTGCAAGCTGACTGAATGACGTATCTCGTGCTTTACAATTTTAGTTTAAGACTTAATTATGATAAACTTATGAGAGAGTTATGAATTTCCTATGAAGCCCGCATGGGTATAGGGGGGAGCTTAAGGCTTCGGCAGGCCATAAAGGTTGGCTTCCAAAATATTTAAACATCATTTGGGAAAACTATATAAACCGTACCTTAATCTTGAAAGGCTGTGGTAACTTGGATAGAGAAACCTTTTTGACGCGAAAACGCTACAATCGAACGTCAATATTTTATGATGTCATGGACCAGATGATCAAATCTGACTTAAGAAGAAACGTCTTAAGCCAAGCAACTGGAGAAGTGTTAGAGGTCGGAGTAGGGACAGGTAAAAACCTCGAATTTTACCCTCATGGGTGTCAATTAACAGGCATCGATCTAAGTCCTGGGATGTTGGATAAAGCAAGAGCCAAAGCGAACAAGCTGAAATTAACTGTGGATCTCCTGGAAATGGATGCTCAAAACATGATTTTCCCTGACCATCGTTTTGACACGGTTGTTGCAACTTGTGTGTTCTGCTCAGTGCCTGATCCGATCAAGGGTTTAAAGGAGGTTAAACGAGTGTGTAAACCTAATGGGAAAATTATTTTATTGGAACATGTTCGGAGTGATAATCCGTTATTAGGTAAGATCATGGACATTTTAGATCCATTTACTGTCAGAATGATGGGGCCGCACATTAACCGAAAGACTGTCGAGAATGTTGAAAGAGCAGGTATCCATATCAATAGTGTTCAGAATCAAGGGATGAACATTCTAAAGCTTATTATTGCCGAACCCTAAAAACAAAGTGGGAAATCCTTTTGAGACTTGGAGTCTAGTATTTCGCTCATCGGCTGAATTCGTAACCGATTCGACATATAGCTTTGCTTCCAACAGTGCAACTTTATGAACCGCGGAAAGAATGGCAGAAAGCTGGGTTAAACTATCTTGATGGGGTTTCTGACTTGGATCATGTTCTCCACTCCTGCTAAATGTCCACGTATTACTCTAATCCGATTGATAATGATGTTCTCGTTGCTTACTTGTTTGTTTAGAGCCATGAGACACTCCTTAAAGATTGCGACTTAGTTATAGTTGAGGCCACCTAAATGGTGGCCCTCTATGATTTTTTATTTGCTGGCTTCAATAATCTGAATTAAATCAGTTTCCACTTGAGCTGCAAAATCGTATAAGTGGGGATTGTCAAAAGTTTTGCTCAAATATGTGGGACGAATCATGCTAATAATCACTTCTCCGCTCCTATTTTCGTAAACGTTGATTCTGCAAGGCATAAGCAGACTGACGGTAATATCCACCTGTAAAGCTGTATGAGCATATTTGGCATTACAAACTTCAATTACTTTCAAGGGCTTGATTTCGAAGCCTTTTTCGCCAAGAGTAGCCATAACATCATGAACGTGGAGTACCCTAAAACTGTGACTGGCTGTCTGTTCTTTTATCCGTTGAACAGTCTCATCAAATGCTTGTGAAGCAATAACTTGATAAATCTTATCGTCCACTTTAAATCACCCCTAATTTAATTAATGTTATCGCTGTCGAAGACCTTACTACTTAGAAAGATCTTGTTTGCGACGTTGATATTCTTCGGCATCAATTTCTCCTCTTGCATAACGTTCACGAAGAATATCCAATGCATTATTTGGAGCGTGATAACCCACTGGAGTTCTTGAACCATAGCCACGAAATAGTTTTACTCCAATCACAATTAAGGCTATCCAAAAGATAAGTTGCAACGCTATTCCGATCAAACTCATCCACCAGTAGTTACCGTTTCCCAAAAAACCATTTCCATATCCTGAGCTGTAGCCCCACATACCCCAACCCATCATAGTTGTTTTCTCCTTTCATTCTAGTGTTTCCATAAATGCTTTTCTTATGGATGGAAATCATTCGTTCGGGTAACATTTTTAGTCTACCAGCTCATTAAGACAATCCAATGAATTAGTTGTGAAGTTTTGGTGAACACCCCTAAACCCCAAGGAGGTTTACCGAGGGTATAAATCCAAATAACTAAGTCCAAGTAATTTAAATCATAAAGCCTCTCCCTAGTTTTAAATAGATAAGAGGCTTTTTTCAAAGAGGTTCATAACCGCCCTCATCATTAAGGAATGAGAGTTACCTGCCTGATTGGGATGTACCCTGAAGTTGGCCCATCATTTGATTCATCTTGCTCACATTTTGCGCGCCAATTTCTTTCTTGAGTTCTTGATCCGAATTCATGAGAGATTGCATGCGA
>NZ_JYNH01000038.1 GCF_000960765.1 Desulfosporosinus sp. I2
ATCTGAGATAGACTCTTTAATCATGGAGAAAATATTAGAGGCACCCACGTTCATTTCTTGTTGGCATCCGTGCATTGATCAAAATTTACCGGCAACATAATTATTAAGACTTAGATAAATCTCTTTTGCTTTTTTAGTTGTGCTCCCACCAAAGGATGGGTGTACGTTTATAAACAATATAAGCCAAGGCATAATACTATAAAAAACTGAATAAATATAATAGCATATTTCCCCTCTTTTCATTTGTCTCCCTAGCTAATAGTAATACCAATCCTTGATTTGCATCTTCTGTAGATAGCCTTTTTGTCCACTGTCACCTACTTATTTTAATATTTAGAGTTAACTCTAAGTCAAGAGTTTAATCCATACACTTTTCTATCAACTTGAAGGGCACCCTACGAAAATCCTCCTACGATTAATCCACGTAGAAGGATAATTTCATGCTCTTTAGAATAGGCTACTGCTTATCTGCTCTTTCAGCTAATACTTTGCTAAGTATTTTGCCTCCGGTACCACAGTTATCCATCTCGTTTTCTTTTAGTGAACAGGTATTTTTCCATCGCTCATTTTCGTGATTAAAGATCATGCGGGATGCCATGCGGGTTTGACCGCATGCATCTATTTCATTCGGTACTCTTTAATAACTGCAAATCAGATATAATGTTGTAATATATCTAAAATAATATTTATTTGAAATTATTCATAATAGCAATTATAATTAAGAATCATACATCTTAACTCCACAAAGACTAAAGCATAACCCTTCAAGAAAGGACGTGATTACTTTGACTCATTGGCGCAGCGGTACACAACCAATGTCTTATCCTTTAAATCCCCATGATCCGCGGCATCCTGCCCAAAAAATTCAGGATTTACCCTCACTTCCCAAAGTTTATCAGGATTTCTACAAGGAAGTAATCCGTTTCATCCCTCACCAACGGGTCTTCATCGACCCCTTTTTCACCTTGGGCTATGGCATTGATGCCAGCTTTTATCGCTTAATTCCTAAGGTCGTGGTTAAAGTCGTCAATAATGAAGAAATGGCGGGGATTTTAAAAATTGCTCAAACCTTACATACACCGGTTACCTTCCGATGTGCCGGGACCAGTTTATCGGGGCAGGCTTTGACGAATTCTGTCTTACTGGTGGTCCAAGGAGCATGGCGGCACTATGAGGTTCATGAAGACGGCAAGGCCATCTCCCTGGAACCGGGTATCCTTGGCGTTGAGGCCAACCGCTACTTAAGATCTTATCGCCGAAAAATCGGACCGGACCCGGCCTCCATTGATCACTGCATGATTGGAGGGATCGCCGCCAACAATGCCAGTGGCATGTGCTGCGGTACTGCGGATAACAGCTATAAAACTGTGGCAGACATGCGCATTATTTTCGATGATGGAACGCATCTTGATACAGCTGATCCTGCCTCTTGTCAGGAGTTTTTGCAAAGCAAACCGGATCTTATCCGCCAAATAGAGATTATTCGGGACGAGCTTAAGTCCGACCCTGAGCTTACTGAACTGATTAAAAAGAAGTATAAAATCAAGAATACGACGGGCTATAGTATCAATGCCTTTGTTGACTTTGAGGATCCCATTGAGATTATCAAGCATGTCATGATCGGTTCGGAAGGGACTTTAGGGTTTATCTCGCGGATTACCTATAAAACGGTTTTTGAACACGACCATAAAGCGTCTGCCTTAATCATTTATCCCGATATGGACCATGCTTGCCGCGCTGTTATGAAGCTTAATCGAGATTTAGTATCCGCTGCGGAAATGATGGATCGAGTTTCCCTTAGAACCATGGAAGACGAGCCGGGGATGCCCGATTATTTAAAAACCCTCTCAGAAGCGGCAACCTCACTCCTGGTGGAGGTCCGGGCCGAAAATCGGGAGATATTGGAACAACGGATTCAAGAGGTTAAATTACGCCTGGAGAGCGTACCGACAGTTCTGCCCATTGACTTTACATCCGTAAAATCCGAGTATGAAACCTACTGGAAAATCCGTAAAGGAATTTTTCCTGCCGTGGGTGGAATCCGTGAACAAGGGACTGCTGTCATTATCGAAGATGTGGCCTTTCCCTTAGATAGATTAGCCGAGGCCACCATCGACCTGCGAGCTATTCTTAATAAGTTCGGTTACCATAAGGCTATTATCTATGGACATGCCCTGGATGGAAACTGGCACTTTATCTTTACCCAGAAGTTTGAGACGGAGGAAGAAATCAAGCAGTATTCGGGACTGATGAAGGAAGTTAATGAACTGGTTGTTAAGAAATACAATGGTTCACTGAAAGCCGAGCATGGAACCGGGCGGAATATGGCTCCCTTCGTCGAACTGGAATGGGGGAGCAAAGCCTATCAGCTGATGAGGCGGATTAAATCCGCCTTTGATCCACATGGTTTGATAAATCCCGGGGTTATTATCAATGACAACAAAAATGTTTATCTGGAAAACTTAAAAATGATGCCCCAGTCTCATGAAACCATCGATCGGTGTACCAACTGCGGCTTCTGCCAAGATATTTGTCCTTCCAAAAATTTGACCACGACTCCGCGGATGAGGATTATTCTGCAGCGTGAAATTTCCTTCCTAAAAAGAACGGGCAAAGATCCGCAGCGGTTAACGCGCTTGCTGAAGGATTATGACTATGCCGGGAATGCCACCTGTGCTACAGATGGACTCTGTGCCAAAGCCTGCCCGCTTTCCATTAATACCGGCGACAATTCCAAATATCTGCGTTCCCAGGCCATTACTTCCACTACTCACTTCATTGCCCAACGTCTGGCTAAAAATATGAATGGAGTAACCACCTTTATGCGCTTTGGACTGGGGGCAGTGGATGCTGCACATTCACTCCTGGGCACCCGGGTGATGGATAAACTTGCTTCTAAGGCTCACCTGGTAACGAGGAACCAGATCCCTCTCTGGAATCCCTGGATGCCTGGCAAGGGATCTGCTCCCCAGCCGAAATCCGCTTCGGCAGCGGGACCTTTGACTTCAGCGAAGGTCGCCTCCCCAGAGGCAGAACCCTTGAAGGTGGTCTATTTCCCCAGTTGCATCAGCCGTTCTATGGGACCTGCTCGTAAAGACAAGGATCAAAGGCCTCTCCATGAAGTGATGCTGTCCATCTTAACCAAAGCCGGCTATGAAGTCATCGTCCCGCCGAACATGGCTAACCTATGTTGCGGTATGCCCTGGGAAAGTAAAGGCTTCTTTGAGATTGCTGATGAGAAAAGTGACGAACTGGAAAAGGTGCTGATCAAAGCCAGTGAAAATGGAAAATATCCTATCCTCTGCGATACCAGCCCCTGTCTCTATCGCATGAAGCGTGCCTTTAAGTCCGGGATTAAGCTTCATGATTCCGTGGAGTTCACCCACGATTTCTTAATGGAGCGCTTAAAGTTCAGACAGGTTCCGGAAACGGTAGCCGTTCACGTGACTTGCAGTTCGGTTAAAATGCAGATCAGCGATAAATTCAAAGCTCTGGCCGAAGCCTGTGCGGAAAAGGTAATTATGCCTGATGATGTCCATTGCTGCGGCTTTGCGGGGGATCGAGGCTTTTCCTTCCCTGAGTTGAATCAATCTGCCTTAGCCGGACTTAAACCCTCGCTCCCAGAGGAGTGCACTTCGGGGTATTCCAATAGCAGAACCTGTGAGGTCGGGCTTTCCCTGCATAGCGGAATCAGCTATCAATCCCTGATGTATCTTGTGGATCGCGCTTCATCGCCACTCCCTCATCTGTAATAGAATTAGCCCGGAGATAAAAATCTCCGGGCTAATGTAACTATACAACTGGCGGCAAATCAGTCCATAAATCTGATTACCTCCAGTTTGCTTAGTAGACACTTTTTCAGCACTTATAACAGGACATTCCCTGCGAACAAAGGCGGCGGCAAGAATCATAGACTTTTATATAGCCAGATAAATGTGATAACATAATAACAAAACAAACCAAAGAAGCCGAAGGGAAATTTAAGATGACCAATCAAAATTCAGCTGACATCATTGCTAAATTTGATCAAGTATATACGGTATATTCCGATTTCACAAATGTCACCGAAAACTTGTTAAAAGGCATACTTCAGCTTAAGGGTATTAACGTTCACTCAATCACTTCCCGGGTAAAAAGCCGAGAAAGCTTAAAGAGAAAGGTAAATCGGGAAGATGATAAATACACAAAACTTGAAGATATCACTGATTTAGCTGGAATTCGGATTATTACCTATTTTGCTGACCAAGT
Source organism: Desulfosporosinus sp. I2 (assembly GCF_000960765.1). Classification (GTDB taxonomy): domain Bacteria; phylum Bacillota; class Desulfitobacteriia; order Desulfitobacteriales; family Desulfitobacteriaceae; genus Desulfosporosinus. The sequence continues at coordinate 4,249 of NZ_JYNH01000038.1, forward strand.
GGATCTTATCGCGGGTTTCGTGGAGGAGGAATTTGAAGTAGATCGGTCAAATTCCGTAGACAAGCGCGAATTGATTGACCCTGAGAAATTTGGCTACCTATCCCTTCATTATGTTGTCAAACTTCCCTCCTTTAGACTTCAGCTTATTGAGTACCAACGCTTTAAAGATTGCAAAGTGGAAATTCAAATTCGCTCCATCCTTCAGCATACCTGGGCTGAAATTGAACATGACTTAGGTTATAAAAATGAACACGCCGTTCCCCGAGAAATCCGGAGAAGCTTCTCGCGACTAGCCGGATTACTGGAGTTGGCGGATGAAGAGTTTATCAAAATTCGTTCCAACCTTGCTAATTACGAGGCCGAAGTTGAAGCTCAGATCGAAAAGACCCCCACTATGGTACTTATCAATCAGGCATCGCTGAAATCTTACGTTCTAAAATCCCAACATATCCGCAGACTCGACCAGAAGATTAGTCATATTGTCAACGCTGATTTGGAATTAAAGGATCGTTTTTTTGGCTATCTCACTACAGTCTTTAGTTACCTGGGAGTGAAAACCATTGGGGAACTCGATGAAATCGTTCAAGACATCGGAGATGATCTCTTAAATTTCCCTCGAAATGGACTCAAAAACAAACAGGGCGAGAAAGTCAATTGGGGTACCTCTTTATTCTACTTAGCTTATGCAATTGTCGGCCGAAGAGGTTCCTCTAAGCAAGTATCTGATTATCTTGAACACTTCAAAATCGAGACGCCTGAAAGTCGGCAGGAGCTCATCCGACAAATCCTTGCAGCCTATTCTTCGAAATCTTAAAATTAATACATCCTAATTTCTTCATTTTTTAATTGTTCAATTTTCCATTTGCATTTCCAAACTACATTTAATATTGCTAAAGAAATTGCCCCAACTAAAACGGTAAATATCCCGTACATGAAATTACCGGTGAGGATTGTTGCTGTGAGTTCCATAAAGAAGCAAATAGCCTCAATAACTAATACTATTTTAAAAAAGTTTATAATTTTACTATACAAATCAATTTTTGATTCTGCATCTGTATACATTTCAAAGGGTCCATCTATTGCCTTTTTCCTCAGGTATACCCATCTCCACCATTGCTCGATAACTTCTACTCCTAGGTCCTCCATAAAGGATACATAATCAGATTTATTCCCGCTCCAATTATCAAGCAAATCTATCTGATAATTATATTCTCCGGGTTCACACGACTCAAAAGTATAAAACCCTAGAAAGAATTTTTTAAACGCCCATCCTTTTAAAGACATTTCTCTCAACCAAACTTCTTCAGCATCTTTATCATAATAGAGTTTGAACTTCAACATTTTTTCATCTCCTTTTCTTCATCCATTTTTTTCGCATTCTCTACAAGTTCATTTAACCTTTTAACTTCATTCTCAAATATTCCCCTGCCAATTTTTGTGAGCAAATATTCCTTTTTCTTTCTAGATTCTTTATCCTCACTGTATAAACTTATCCAACCTTTTGTAAGCATAGAGTTAATCGCGCCATATAAGGTCCCTGGGCCTAATACGACCCTACCACCTGTCATTTCACTTATATCTTGAATTATTCCATACCCGTGGTTTGGTGTTCGTACCGCCAACAATATATAAAATAATGCTTCGGTCAAAGGTGAACTATTATCCAAATCCGTCAACCTCCGATCTATCGTTGAACGATATATTAGATATATCACCTTCTGATATATCTGTCAACGATCTATCTTAGCTTCTTGACCTTTCGATTAAGAGTTCAATGCCCTCTTCTTTTGAGAGTTCCACAAAAAATCAACCTGCCGGTTTCCACCGGCAGGTTGATTTTCCCCCGTCTGGAGAATCAAACGGTTACGACTCTCGTATTTTCGTCTTTCAAAAACTCGGTATAATCCTGCATTTTTTGCACTGCCCTGATTGTTTCAACCTGATTCATTTTCTCCCCTCCCGTATAAATCAACAGGAGAAGTAATTCTTGACCTGGATTGCTGAGTTCAAACAGAGGACTTATTTCCGTTAAACAATCCCTATCTGACTTTGGAAATATGGTTTATAATGGCCTCCTTATATTATAATTATCCAAAGTTAGGGAAATCGGATTATCCAAGCTATCCATTCTTATATACTTGAGCTCCTTTAGGAGTTCTTTTTTTTCCCCTAACTTCGGATAATTGCCTATGAATAATGGGAAGTTAGATTTGTTCATTAGTATCCTGGACAATCCTGGTATGCCCATACTATTTGCCTGTGCGTTGGCTATTTTTCGTAAAAAATCTGCTAAGTTCACGACTTGACATCTCCTCCATCTTGTCTCAGATTTCCGCTGATGAGAAATCGCGTTGAAGGGCGGGTAAGTATTATTTTCCCGAAGCCAGGTACAGTGCGGAGTGCAGAGGGAGGATGTTCTTCAAACACCGATAGATGTCGCAGAGCCCCCGTAGGACAGGCTTCTATACACACAGGCTTTAAATTCACATCCAGACGGTCTGCACAAAAATTGCACTTATCTACTTTTCCTGTCCTTAATGAATATTTTATTGCACCAAAAGGACAAGCCCTTACACAGGTTCCGCAACCTGCACATTGGCGTGGATCGTGAATTACAACTCCATCCCTACGCTTGCGAAAGGTTCCTTCCGGACATACGCGAAACATTCAGGATTTTCGCAATGATTACAACTCATTGTTAAGAAATAGTTTCTGTAGTTATCATTATTTTCAATCGTTTTAATCCATCTTCGACGTTCGCCGCCTTTTGAATTAAATTCATTTCGGCAAGCCATTTCACAGTTTCTGCAGTCAATGCATAGCGAAGGATCAATTAAAAACCTCCATTGGTACACTTTAGCCCCCTCCTTCCAACCGGAGCTAAGTTTACAAAGGTATCATGATAAGCTACGCCCGGAAATCCGGTTAACTTTTGTCCTAAATCTGTTTCCTGTACTTTAGTCAGTATATTAACTGGTTTTTTTAATAGATCTTGCCAACTGTAGGTAATAAGAATATCACCGGGTATATCTTGGTTAATTTTTGAGTGCATTTGTATCTCGCCTAATTCATTATAAATTATCACGGTATCCCCTTCTTCTATACCTAAACGCTGGGCAACAGAAGGGTTTAGCCAAACTTCGATTAAATTATTTTCTTGAAGCCAGTCCAAGTTTGAAAACTGTGTGTTCAGATGCTCTGCCCGATGCAAGACCAGGAACCGGTAAGGATAGGCTAATGGGGGTTGTAGGGGGTTTATCAAAATAGGAATTTCGGGACATCCCTGCTTTAAGGCCTCAAGTGTCAGAAATTTGTATTTTCCGGTTAAGGTATTTAGATGGCAATCCTCCCCCTCCTCTTGTACAGGAGGAAGTAATGGAAGTGCACCGTTTAGCAATTCCCGGTAATTAGAAATTCCTACATTGTTTTTTAACCAAGGTGTAAAGCTTTGGAACCATTCCTCGGGTTTACGTTCTTCTGGAAAAGAACACATACCAGGTTCCAGATGATTAAGCATCCGGCTTAATGATTGCGCGATTTCTAATTCAGAACGGCATTCTCCAACAGGTTCTATAGCCTGCTGATTAAGCCCGATTTTATTATGCCAATATCCAGCGACTATATCTGGAGACTCAAAACAAGTCGTAGCTGGTAGAACAATATCGCTAACCTCAGCAGTTGAAGTTAAAAAATGATCAACCGTTATAGTCAGTTCCATTTCGGCAATTTGTTTTCGCATGCTCAGGATATCTGTACCACGAGCTAAATAATTACTTGATGTAAACCATAAAAATTTAACGGGGGGATTTGACAAGCACTTAATTCCTTTGCCAAAGCATTTAAACCAACCAAGCGAGGATCATATAATTTTGTATTAAGAGCAAAGGAAAAAATGTTATGATTTAAGAGCCAAAAATCAATATTTTGAAAATATAATCCTCCATCCGTTGAATAAAGGTTTCCGCTAGCGGCTACCAGTGCATCGATGGCTCTCATGTTTTGTCCGCCATTAGCATAGCGCTGCAGACCTGAGCCGGGCCAAAAGGAAACAGGCTTTAGCTTCGCAATTTGATCGGCAATCATTTCAACTCTATGCTCATCGACCCCGCTTACATTAAGTAATTCTTTGGGGTCAACCTGAAGCAACCAGGAGCTGAACGCTTCCCACCCTACAGAGTGATCTTTTATAAAAGAATAGTCGACAGTATTTTTAATCACCATCTGCCGTAAAATGGCTAAAGCCAACGCACCATCTCCACCAGGGCGGACACGAATAAATTCATCACAATGAAGCGACGTGGCGGTAGGTATTATATCTATTAATATTACTCTGCCACCGTGTTCCCTCAACTTCTGAATAGTCGCCATTTGATGAATAGCGGTTGCTGCTGGGTTTGCTCCCCAAAGCAACAATAGTTTGGTATTTAGCATTCCGGTGGGATTTTTGCACTTTACCCCACCAAAATCCAATAATTGAGCGTCCCATCCTGCAGCAAGGCAGAGAGATCCTGTAGCTAAAGTGAAAGGATCTATTGAGCGTAATAGAAATTCCATCGATTTGCTAAAGACTCCGTAATTACCCGGACCTCTTAACAATGCCATTGGCAGAAGATTGCCGTAACGATTCTTAAGTTCGATCATTTTACGAGCCGCGATTTCCAGAGCATCATCCCATGAAATTCGCTTCCAATTGCCTGAGAACCGCGGCTCCTGCATCATTGGAAAAGTTAAGCGCTGCGGATGATAAACATATTGAGTATAGGAATAGCCTTTACAACATAATTTACCCTGAGTATAGTCATGATCAGAGTCTCCGGATATTTTAACCAATCGCCCATATTCATCAACATACGCTATCATGCCACAGGTATCATAACAATCTCTTGGGCAAATATGCTTTGTAACTTGCACAGTTTCCTCCTTGAGTTTAACAATATATTATCATTGTAATATTCATAAACCTGGCCGATTTCCTCAGGCAGCAAGCCGGGCATAAAGGTGGCTTTGCCCTCATGATATCCCACAGCCATTCCATCTGAGGAAAGGCGGAGGCCTTCCAAATGTATTCCAGTTCATTGTAAACCAAGGCGTCCCACCTGTCCAACAGCTTCCCCTCTGCATACTGCCAAACTTACTGGATTATCATTTTTGGGGTGCGCCAACCGAGGAACCAACCGATCCTCGAGAGCCGACCAGATAGCCATCCTCATTCGATTTCCAGACAAGCTTTTGAGCGATGATATACATAACAGAGAAGCCATTTTTGATGATCGAATCCAGCTCTCTATCGAGCCTTTGCTGAACAATTTCCGGCAAGGGGTCTCCATAGAGCGTATGGGCCTTCTCATAGGCAATATCCTTAATAGTCTGCTCGCAGCCTTCAATATGAGGCGGGCATTTCTCCGCTGAAATAGGACTAATCGTCTCACACATATCGGCTGTCAGATTGGTGTTTGTTACGACCACCTCATAAGCCTTTGCCGCTCAAGAACCCGAAAGCAGACATCCTAGGCTCAGTTCGAGTTCAAACCCTAGCCCGGAGATTAAAATCTCCGGGCTACTCTTTTGTCGGGATAATGACTGTTGGGCTTTGTTCAGGTCAGCGCAGGCCTTCTGCACCGTCAGGTAGGTAACTTCTAGAATCGCTTAAAGAACATAATTAAATTAAATGCTATAACATTATTAAAAACTTATATTGTACATCTTCAAAGATCAATCATATAATTCCTTCAGATGAATTATCTGGATAAGCAGTTAGAATAAGGGGGATGAAAATGAAGAAAAAACTTTTAACAGCAGTCTTTCTGGTCGTATCTCTAGCCTTTGGTTTAGTAGGATGTTCCAACCCAACGGGAGGTTCAAAACCTGTCGAGGATGCCAAGACTCAATTCAAATCAGAAATAAAGTTTTATGGTTCTACAACCTTAGCACCCGTCGTATCCCAATTATCCACTAATTTTAATGAGCGCTATGCGACCTGGGATAAAGTTGACAGCCAATTCGATAAAAAGGATATTGCAATCTATGTATCCGGCGCCGGTTCCAGTGCAGGCGTTAAATCAGTCATTGATGGTGTTAGTGATTTCGGCATGGCTTCCAGACAGGTATCCGATGAAGAAAAAGCCAAAATTGAAGGGTATCAGGACTTCAAACTAGGCATGGATGCCTTAACCATTTCCGTGAACCCCAAAAATAATCTTATAAAACTAAAAGACTCACTCACCAGCGAAGAGATAAAGAAAATCTTCTCCGGAGAATTTAAGACTTGGAATGACGTTGATCCTTCTTTATCAAAAACAGAAATTGTTGTTGTCACTCGCGATATCGGAGGCGGAGCTCATGAAGTTTTCCAAAAGGCGATTATGGGGGACGCCAAAGTTCGCGCCGATGTGATTCAAGCCCCTTCTATGGGAGCTTTGGTTACAAAAATCATTGAGAATGAAAATGCCATCGGCTATGCTTCCTATGGTATGGTTAATCAAAATAAGGGGAAACTGACGCCTTTTAAAGTTGACGGGATAGAGCCTTCATCGGAAAATATCTTAAATGGCACCTACAAAATATCCAGACCTCTGATTATCCTAAAAAAAGGATCCCTGTTGCCTCAAGAAAAAGCGTTCATGGATTATGTTGTTTCAGATGAAGGAATGGACATAATCGAGAAATTAGGCTTTGTTCCCAATAAATAGTACACGATAAGGATATGCAAAAAATTCAGGGGCACTCAGCCTCTGATTTTTTTGCACCGGCAAAAAATGTAGTGCTCCTTGCCTGCTTTTTAGGCAAACGGCGCAGCTTTAAAGGTGAGCTCCTGCACTGCTTGCTTGCGCTTTTATCGGATGGGGTGTTTTATGAATCAGACATTGGAAAAACTATTTATCCTTTTAAGCACAATCTTTACGGTGATCTCCGCAGTCCTGCTTTTCCTGGTGATTATTTTTATTGCCAAGGAAAGCATGCTGATTTTCCAAGAAGTCAATTTCTTTGACTTTATATGCGGACTAACCTGGAATCCATTGGCCGGTGAACCCAGAGTAGGAATTCTGCCTATGATTTTAGCGACCTTTTATGTCTCAATAGTTGCAATATTAATCTCTCTGCCGATAGGAATTGGCTGTGCCCTAGAGTTAGCTGCTCTTGAAAATGAAAGGCTAAAGAGCTTTTGCACGTCAATTTTGGGGGTGTTGGCGGGAATACCTTCCGTTATTTATGGCTTAATTGGTCTCTTGGTTGTGGTAAAATTTCTTGAGAAAAAGTTCATGCTTGCCGCTGGTGAATCCATCCTTAGCGGTGGAATTGTCTTGGCTGTAATGGTTTTACCCTACATAGTTTCATCCGCCGCAGAAACAATGGAAAAATCCTATGTGCAATATAAGGAAACGTCTCTAGCCTTAGGTGTTTCTAAGAGTTATATGTTGAGAGCTTTAATTTTGCCCAACGCCAAAGGTGCCATTTTAACCTCCATGATCTTGGCCTTTTCCAGGGCGATGGGGGAAACCATGGCCGTGATGATGGTCATCGGAAATTCACCGATTCTTCCGAAACTGCTCGGGAAAGGCGAAACCATTCCGGCGCTCATCGCTTTGGAAATTGGGACTGCGGGTCTCGGGAGTTTACATTACCACGCGCTTTTTACGGCGGGTTTTGTACTGATGATCTTCCTGATTTTCCTGAACGCTCTTTTTTATACTACTCAGAAAGTATAACTTTGCAGTACATACTTTCTGAAGCATAAGTGCAACTAGGGCTGCCGCCTTCGCCAGAGGCTTGGCGCCAGCCAAGTTTTCTTTATCTGATCAAGAAAAACTTGACTGAAAATCTCCAATAAGGCAGAGAGGAACAGAGGTAGATCGTATGAATGTGACCAATTTTCCATTAAGGTGCTGGACGATCATAAGCACAGTTCTCTCCATAGGCCTGCTGTTTTTTTTGTTAGGTTTTGTTTTCCTAAAAGCTCAAGGAGTTATAACCCTTAATTTCATTCTGGCAAAACCCGCGGGTTTTCCCGTAGGTTCAGCAGGAGGTATATGGCCGGCAATTGCAGGCAGCCTGCTTGTTACCTTGATTGCCAGTCTCTTTGCCTCGATCCTTGCCTTTTTTTCAGCAGTCTATATGGTTTTTTACTGTAGAGATGCCCGGATTCATCTAATCCTTAACCTGATTATTCAATGTATTGCCGGTATTCCGTCCATAGTATTGGGACTTTTCGGTTATGCTTTTTTAGTCATTAAGCTGAAGCTTGGGTTATCAATCCTAGCCTCCGGCCTAACTCTAGCCATTATGATTTTCCCCTTTATTCAAATCAGACTGCAAAAACTATTTCAGGAGACCAGCAAACAGCTTTTGGAAGCGTCGGCTTCTTTAGGAATCAACCAAGCGTATACCATCTTTAACTTGCTCTTGCCGATGTATAGAAAGCAGTTCCTTTCGATTGTCACCCTAGCCTCAGGTTTTGCAATGGGTGCTGCTGCCCCAGTCATGCTGACAGGATGCATGATGAATGCACCCGTACCAAAGTCCCTAGCCTCGCCGTTTATGTCTTTGCCCTATCACCTTTATGTTTTAATAGGTCAGGGAATCTCCTTAGAAAACGCTTATGGCACCGCTTTCGTTTTGATGACTTTAATTTTATTCCTTAATTTATTAGCAGCAATACCCACTATACTGAGAATGAGAGGAAAACCATGAAAGACCATCTAATACTTAAGGATTTAAGTGTCGCTCTTGGGGATGCGGAAATACTAAGAAAGGTTAATCTGGCCATTTCCCGATATAAAATCTTAGCGGTTATCGGGCCATCCGGTTGTGGTAAAACCACCCTGCTTAGGACTATAAACAGACTCATTGAGGAAGAAAAGCAAGCAAGAGTATCCGGTGAGATACTCTTTAAGGGGAAGTCTATTCATCAGATACCCTTAGCAAAATTAAGGAAGGACATCGGCCTGGTTTTTCAGCAACCCACGCCCTTTCCCATGTCGATTTATGATAATCTAGCTTATGCTTTGAAATATCATGGCGTAAGAGGTAAAGACAACTTAGATAAAATTATCGAGGCAAAATTGAAATTGTGCGGTCTATATGAGGAAGTTAAAGATCATTTAACCATGTCCGCGCTAAAACTTTCAGGCGGACAACAACAAAGACTCAGTATCGCGCGCTCCTTATGTGTGGAACCTGAGGTTTTATTGATGGATGAGCCTTGTTCATCCCTTGATATCCATAATACTAAAATAATTGAAGACCTGATTGTAAAACTTTCCGAGCAGTATACAATTGTCATTGTCACTCATAATTTACAGCAAGCCCGAAGAATTGCCGATTATACTGCCTTTTTTCTGGAAGGCAAGCTCATGGAAATGAATAATACAGAGGCATTTTTCGCAAACCCCCAAGAGGAAGAAACAAAACAATATCTGCAAGGATTATTTGGATAAGTTTATATGGTTATTTCTGTAAAAACAGGCCCTCTGGGCAATGGTTTTATTTTCTAAAGAAGAATGACTCGGTAACCTAAAGTAAATTACCTATTTTTGTTCAATTTCGGTAACACATTCGCTTTTGATCTTTTCAACCAGAAATTGCAGTGCATCAACAACATGTGGTCTGATGTCGCCGCCTATTAGCACATCATTATGTCGTCGCCAAGTTCAAGCTGACCTTTATTAAGCCAAACCCTGACATAGAAAATACCATCCATCTTATAGGTTTCAGCAATCGCCGTATCAACCTTTGCTGCATCATAAGCAAATTCCATTCCCGTTACCATCGAACCGTCATCAATTCCTTGGCGTACCTTGGCTTTAGGCGTTTGGCGCACAACACCATTATGAACTAAAAACATCCCTTCCTGTAAAGCCGCCGGATCAGTTTTTGCTTCTTGGAGCCATTCATCCATTGATGGCGATAGCTTTTTCATTTTTTGCCCAACGTAGTGAGCATAAGTGCTAAGATATGGATCCAGGCAATTCCAGAAAATATGCAACGAAAGGTTATACTTTCTGACTAGTATAAAAAAACCGCGGCTACAGCTACAGCCTCGGTCCATTTTATGATCTTCTCTGATATTTCGATTTTATAGTACTGCCCCATAAAGTCCTTTGTAATACTCAGGATTCCTTAACATAAAATGGAATTGTTTACTGTCAACCTCGTATCGACGAAGCAATACTCATCGATTCCAGTAACTTCTGAAGATATTCTATTTGTTCCGGCAAAAGCTTTTTCGCAGTACCCAGTAGTCGTTGGATTTCTGGTCCCAAGACCTGTTCTTCTTCTGTGAAGAATTCCGCAAGGCTAATGCCGAGAGCATCACATATGCTTTCCAGGGAACCGAGTGAGGGTTTAGAATCGTTGGCTTCAATTTTATAAATTGTAGTCGGGTCTAGTCCGACTTTTTTCGCTAAAGCATTGGCGGAAATTCCAGCTGTATTACGAAAGAACTTTATCCGTTGTCCGTAATTCATTTCATCACATCCTGAATTTAATTCATGTTCAATTATATCTGAATCGTACAAAAGTAAGTATCCTGAGTTTTATTCAGTTTATAGCATTGACATGTCGAATGTAATTCTATAATCTTTTAACCAGGGGTGGTCTTATTGGATACTACAAACAAGCAAATTAAAAAGATAAGAATAGCGCTCAAAATGACTCAAAAACAACTTGCTGATTTGGTTCATATCGACGAAAGCATGATTAATAAAATCGAAAATGGTCATTCAACAGGCTCAATCCGAACCTTAACCAAACTCGCTGCCGCTCTCGGTGTTAGTATTGCCGAACTGATTGGAGAACAATCCCCTGAACAGCGGGAGGAAGACGATGTCCAGACAACACCTCAGTGATTTTGAAATTGGCTATGAATATGTCCGCAAGCGCTATTCGTTTTTGGCCAAACATAGCTCCCAACATTTATGGGAACTGGGAAACGCTTACCTACAGACAAGGGGTGCTAACGCCGAGCTTTCCAGAGGCATGGGATTCTATTTCCTCGAGTTAGGAATTAAAATGCGTCTTGCTGAAATTGCATCGGCCCATAAAAAAGAAGACTGCGTTTAGCAGTCCGCTTTGCTAAGAGAAAAGACCTCCATGAGGGAGGCCTTACTAATCTTCATGTATTAATTTAATTTGATGAACTAAATATTGAAAATCCCGTGGATACATTTTACCGATAAAATCCTTTTCCTTAATAATCTGTTTAAAGTCTTCTTTGGTTACTTCTAATAATCTTAAGCCCATTCCCCATGACGGCTTTGTCAATCCAGATCTTCTCCAATTAGGAATAGGAATTTTATATTGATCATGATATTTTGGTGGATCAAGGCGTCAGTTTTACTTCCACAGCTACGTCTATTAAATGGAGTGGTCTAAATTGTCTTTTCATTGGAATTGCTATTGGTGTGTTGAGGAGGGTTTTGAAAATGAAGAAAGCTTGGTTTTTTGTGGTTTTGCTCACGGTGTTTGTCCTTGTCACTTTACCTAAGCTAGGTAACGCAACCAACGAAAAGGTAACGGTAACCCCGGAACAAAGTCTGCCCACAGTCGAAACAGCCGAAAATCTGCGCAATCTTTTGAAGGAGTCTCAAAGTTCCAGAGCATTGATGGGACTGGGGAGACTCTCTGCCGGTGACGTAATGCTGGGGGCAGTCATTAAATCCGCACAAACATCGGAAGCATCAGCCCATCTTAAGGATGAGGACATCTTGAAATCCGGTCAGTATTATCTAAACAGCTCTAAGGCCATAGAGCGGATCATTTTCATCAAAGACACCCTCTATACCCTTTCCCAAGCAATGATTAAAGCCAATGATCTTCATTCACTGCAAGAGAAGAACAGCTTAATTCTAAAATAAGTTATAATTCACTTCCATCGGCAAATTCCCGTAACCTATAGGTATTTATTTTAGAAAGTAAAACTGATAAAAGGCTGGAAGCATGTTTGTGATGTGCTCCAGCCTTTTCTTTTACAATTGTAGGGAAATTCGGCCGCCCCGACATCTATTGCGAAACTGATATCATACAAACTGAGACAGATATATCTATAGAGATAGATTTATCCGAGGTATTCCAAGATGAAATTGCTCTTCTGTAAGCTCTCGAAATGAGCATCCTGCTTCAAATGCTGATTAGCACAAAAAATTATTACCCTGCCAATATCCTTTCCATGGCAGGGCGTCCTCAATTCTATTCTATCTCAAAGTTCATTTTACAGAGCAGCAAAAACCGGATTAAGATCAATTATCAAGTCTGGTAAGGCACTCACGGTTATTTTTTCTTCATCTGAATATACATCTGGCCGTCCATAGCGCTTATTGTTCTGTAAAGTAAACACGCTCACGAACTTACCATCTGGTTCAATGATCCAATACTCTTTAACCCCGGCCTTTTCAAATTTATTAAACTTCAAAAGCTTATCTTTCCTTGCCGTTGAAGGAGATGATATTTCAATAATCAGGGTGGGAGTACCATAATACCCTGTACCTTTTAAACCAGCTTTATCACAAATGACTATAAGATCAGGCTGACATACAAAAGTTGTTTCTTCGTCTTCTTCATTTAATTCAGGTATCCTTAAATCGAAAGGCGAAGAAAAAATTCTACAGGGCTTATTCCGTAAGTATTCACCAAATTGCAACATAAGTTCACTTGATATTGCTTGATGCTGCCATGTAGGAGCTGATTGCATATAGGGCACGCCATCAATTATTTCCCACCTTTCTCCATCAGTCCATGTAAGATAATCTGCATAGGTATATTTTTTATCACTACTATGCTGAAGTATTGACATTAAAACTCGCCCCCATAATATCAAATATTCGATTATCTAAGATTGTTATTAATTTTTACCATATTATAACACATTATCAGTGGGGCCACAAAGAGCAGTCTGTTAGGATTTTTCTTATATTCAATGCCTTAAGCCCCTGATTATCATTTTCCTTACATTCTCCATAGGGACGCTTCACACATCACTTTATAGAGTTCTTTTGCCAGGGTATAATCCCAATTCCCCAATTGTGACTTCATCAGCGTGTGGCCCTTCATCAAGGGGTGATTCATAACGATCATGTGACCATTTCTTATTATCCATAAAAAAGCTATACAAGTGATAACCCCCATAATTGTTCCCTAGGCATGTACTGGTTTTTGGGTGATAATACTGTTTCCTCCTTTTTCAGGCAATCCATGAACCTCAGAAAGTCCTGCAATAAAGGGGTTGGATAAGTTAAGGTAATCTCAAACATTTCTTTCTTCTCCTTTTAATAACTATAATTGATGCTCACATGCATCATCATCAGTTCTTTCAAAACAAAGTTCGGGTAAATTGGCTCATTTAAGCTATATGTAATTATAAAGTGTCAAGAATATGGATAATTTGCGAGCTTTGCGCAATAATTCAGGCGGCAAAAATTCATCATATTTCCCTAAAATAGGAGCTTCCTCTTGATCCAATAGTTGAAAAGGATCAATTATTTGATCACTAAGCCTTTTTATTGCGGTTTGCAATTCTTCTGTTGCGCTGTGTGGCCAGGATAAGCCAGCCAAGACTATTTGGTATATTTGACATAACTTTAATACTATCTTGTACCGAAACTTACCAATGTGATTTCATCAATTTAATATTTGCAGGTTGGCTTATTTATAGGAACTACTACACCTAATGTCGATGAAGTATGAGTAATAGGTGCAACAATTGTATTAGGTGACTTCATATTTCCTTCAAATCCCTGAAGAACACACAAGGCCGTTCTTTTTCTTCTTCACTTCCAATGCCCCGACCCAAATAACATCGATAAACATTCCCTCTATTTACTTTCCGTCTCGCATCGGGGACTATATAGCTACTTTAACAACATCAGAAATGAAACTAGTTGATATTGCCATGGCTAAGTCTTTGGATATCTGGAAAAATTGAGTAACATATGAAAATATAATAAAGGATAAAGATATTTATATCGGAAAACTTATTGGACAAAGAGAAAATCTTCAGCGTCAGATTGGATGAACTTATAAATTCAAAACAAGAGAATTAGTAACATTAATTGACATATAGTCATAGACATGATATATATTAATTACAAAAAGATTTGTCACGGGTGGGCAGATTATACTTTTATTCAAAAATGGGAGTCACGAGTGGGCTCCCTTTAACCTTTGTTAAGACCTTCGATTTGGGGGCCTTTTCTTATTCCCCCGTTCGTTCCTTTACGAAACATTCATCTAGCATTCAAATATGATCGGCCAATTGGTACAAGGGGCTGCTACTTGTCAGTATCGTAAATGCTTTTGTTAGGCGATGCTTTTATGTTTTTTCTCTTTCCAGCATTTATTGAATATGATCTCTCAGCTATCATCTTAAAATCACTAGGTCTAGGTATCGATTGTTGCTCTCTAATAATTGTCATACTTGTACCAATTAGCTTTGAATAGTCTTTTTTCATTCTCTGAAACACTTTAGAAAATAACTTAATTTGTTCAGATATGTCGTAGTATAATTCATGCAACCACGCTATTTCGTGAAACTCCCAAGCTGAAACAGGTATCGTGCAGAGAATAGGGCATATTATGACCCGGATACACCTTATAGGGACAAGCTCCCCTAATTCAACAGCTTGTTGCAAATCCAGTTTATGGGCAACGTTCTTAAAGTCTTCAAGGATACTCTCTCCATCCGCTCTGTCCGGTGTCGCCGTAAGCCCCAAAGTGAATTCTGGTTTAATTTACACTCATTGCTCTACCGACATGTACTCTATTCTCGTCTATTACTGGTATTGTAATGAAACCATCCTGATCATCACCGAAAATCTTCCCGTCATTATTGGCGAGCCAGTAGGCGGCGTAAGAACATATAGAAAACTTGGCTGGCACCCGAAGACACTGTCTTCGCACGTGTTAACTTAACGGAGAAGCCTTCAGGCGAAGGCGGCCGCCTTAGTTGCACTTATGCTGGAAGAAAGCAATCAACTTAAGTTATGCTTTCTGACAGTATAAAAAAGCATCCAGCCTGTCCTCAAGGTTCTTATACCCCTTCTTTGACATAGCTTGAATGCACAATGAATTATTGAAAAAATCTTCAACATTATGGAGGGGGGGATTAAAGTCACTCAACCTTTTAAAAAGGTTAACGATCCGATCCATCTCCATTTTGGTTGTTCCAAATTCAACCTTATTTTTGATTTTATATTTAATTGGAAATGCGTCTGGAAAAAGGCCTAACGTTATTCCAGTTGGGAAGGTTTCGATGATTACGTGCTTTTTTGGGGTTGGATCACCCGTGAGTGAAAAAGCTGGCATCCTATTTCTAATTGCTTTTATAACTTCTTCTCCTCTAACAACACCGAAGTGTTTAAACATAAAGCTTCTACTGCAATTGAAAACGGACAGATTTCTGCCATGGATTTTTTCTCTCATAATAGCTCCGTCACAGGATCTAGAGCCTGTTTCGTTATTCACGATTAAGGGAGCATCAATCCCAACGATTGCCCCCTCCAGGGCATACTCTTCAATGATTGCAGCAATCATATCGTCGCTGAACACCTTGGATTCACAGTAGACGATCATTCCATTGTCATCGATAACACAAATCCCGGATTCTTTGGCATAGGTCCACGCTAAGTCGATTCCAATATGATGCATTGATTAACCCCCCAATGCGGCAGAATCTCTTCATTGATTCCGACTCATACCTTTCTTTTTCGCCGAGCTTCCCATCTTTTCCTCCCACTAATCACCAAATATTTCAACAACTATAAAAACGCGCCTGTCAGTCTTTAAATCTGATTGGCGCTTAAACAGACTGGCAAGGGTTTAACGTCTTTTACAATACAAGAATGCGAGAAATGCAAGGGTAAGACGCGGGTACCCATAAATAAAGGAACACTCCAGGTGACTTGCCCGAAGTGTTCGCATAAGTTTACTATTACGCCAGAGAATATCTAAGAGTAAAGGTTTTACAAGGTATAAATTAAGTCCTCCAAATCACGTTTAGGCACATGATGAATTCCTTGCTGATCTCTCCAGTATTTTACGTCCCCAGCTTCATCCAATTTCTCTTC
The DNA here is from genome assembly GCF_000960765.1 of Desulfosporosinus sp. I2. GTDB lineage: Bacteria > Bacillota > Desulfitobacteriia > Desulfitobacteriales > Desulfitobacteriaceae > Desulfosporosinus. The sequence continues at coordinate 20,304 of NZ_JYNH01000038.1, forward strand.
ATACTATTAATCCTTTCATTCTATAATCTACAATGGCCGTCCTCTGAAAAGGTATAATTGTCATGCTCACTGCTATATAGCGGGATTCTGCTCGGAAGAGGTTTCTCGAGCTCTAATATCCGGCAGAGTAACAGCAAGCACTATTCCCTTGACCTTTTTACGTTATCATTCAAACAAGCTTATCTGCTTATGCTCCGAAACCCGGAAGATAGCTTTTTCCAGTTTCTCATCATTTTGCACTGCGCTTTGATCGCGCACAAGTTCTTCGAATTTCAAGTACTCGTTGCTGCCGATAGCACTGGTCCTGACTTTTAACATATAGATTAAATTAAAACAATTCATGATGGAGTTTTGTTTTAAATCAGAAAGGCAAATAAGCTGGGTGCGGTGTTTTTTGGCAATTTCAAAGAGTGGATTAAGCAGATGTTCTGAGGAGATAGGACCAAAGGGGTTGTCCATGACTAATACGCTGGAATCCTTGTCTTCATCAGCGCCGGCTGCCTCCAGGGTACGAGATCGGGTATAGGCCATTAAAGCTGAAAGAACGGAGAAGTAAACGACAAACTTTTCGCCGCCTGAGTTTTCCAGCATGGCGTCTTCCCAGGTCTTTAAGCCACTATTTTGCATGTTAAGATCGATCTTAAAGACTTTAACGGGGATATTGGAATGTCCCAAATAGACATTCAAGAGTTCACGACTATACATTAATTTGGCGATTACTTTTTTAAGGTCCGCCTCACTCTTTTCCTGCCGGGTTTCGTCACGCACCTGGAGAATACACTCTTCGATGTATTCCTTCATCCGCCCCCCGGCTGCCTCACTGGAATCCAGGGAAAGCTCAATTTTAAGCATCTGCACCGGTCTGTTTTTTCCTTGCAGGCGCACCTTGGAATGATCTGATATCCACTCAATTTCTTCGTAAAAGCGCATCCCTTGGAGCAAACTCTGTTGAATCATATCCTTTTTGTTGCGTTCCAAATTGGAAAGCAGGCTTTCATGCAGCTTAATCAGTTCCCCTAGTTTTTCCTGATGTTGACCCATGCGTTCATAAAGGTAGAAATACTCATCATAGTCCATATCTGGCTTATCCCAAAGCAGGTCCAGCCCCTTAAAGATATTACTGATATTGGCATTTTTCTCCCGGTATTCCGCTTTAAGCCCCCGGTAATTATTTCTAAGGGTATCGGCCTTGGTCCGATTGGCTGATTGGAAAGTAAGGAAGCTTTCCGCTAATCTGCCGGTTTGGGCCTTAAGATCCGCTTCCGGCTGGAAGCCCTTTTCAGGTTCAGCCTTCACGCCCTTAAGAACAGGGGTAATTTGATCCATCAGCTTGTTATAGGCGCTAATTTTTAAGGCTATTTGCTTGAGCTCCTGATCCAAGCGGGTGTACTCGGCGGATAGCTTATGACGCCGACTCTGGAAATCTCCTTTAATCTCTTCGGGGCCAAGCGGAAATTCCGCTCCCAGCTTTTTCACTTCTTCGGCAGCGATGTCGCAGGCTATTTTTGCAGCGCTGGCTTTTTGACCGGCTTGAAAGGTAACCCTTTGCAGAAGCTTTCTTGCTTTTTCAAGCTCATTCATTTCCGAACTGATCTCCTCGGCTTTCCCCTCATCAAAGGCTACTCCCCGATAATCCTCTTCCGCCAAACCCAACCTGGCCAGTTCTTTTTCCATTTTAGCACAGTCCAACTGCAGGTCCTTTTGGCGTTTTTCCAGAAACTCAATTTCTCCTGTATAGGCCGCCTTTAGACCTTGCAGCCTGGATTCCAGTTCTTCGAGACTCCCCTCGACGATTTCCGCCACCGGGGCCTGCTGATAGAGGGTGAGCTTTTTCCGGATTTCTTGAGTCTCCCTTTTTTTCCGATCGATTGCGTAATCAACTCTCTTGAGCTCTTCCTGAAGGTTCTCGATGTTCAAAGTCTGTTCCGCTTTTTTTCTATCGGCGTTGGAAATCCCCTCAATAACTTCTCCCAGCCTTTTTCGGCAGGTCTGATAGTCCTTTTCCCGTTCCAGCCAAGACTCAAACAGGGTAAGGGCAGCCTCTGCCCTTTGCCGATTCTCGCTTGTTTCTTTGAGGGATTGTTCCAGTTTTTCCAGGGCTCTGAATAGATTCTCTTTTTCCTGTTCCAGGAGAGACACATTGTCGGCAATCCCCTTGAGCTGCTTTTCGGCGGCTGTTTTCTTTTTTTCCAGCAGATAGAGATGCTCCGACGGATAGACAAAACGCCCGCATATGGCTTGCTTGGCAATCGTATCATTGCGCTCCTCTGAATAATGGGCATACTGCTCGAAGGCCTCAGTTTGCTTTCGTTTCAGTTCTTCTTCCAGTTTAACGAGGCTCTCATTATTAAAGACCCTGCCTTCATACAGACAAACTAAAGTTAGGCCTTCACCGGCCTGAACCATTCTCTCTGTCATAGAAATTATGCTCTTGCCCAAATCCTCATAAGCAATCAGAGGAAGAACACGTCGCAGGGTCATTCGATTCATAGCCTCAGCCAGGAGTTCAATGCTCTCCTTGGCCAGGATTAGGGCATAAGGCAAAACAGGATTTTCCCCCAGCAGCTTCTGGCGGATGTCCGGGGACAGATTGCGCAGATAGGTTTCCCCCGTATCATATTGAATATCCTTAGCAGCCAGTAAGGAGACGACTTCTCCGGGAATATGCAGTCTCCCCTGTTTAAGGGAGGAAAGGGATTCCGTGGACTCGTCCCGCATCCGGACTGCTTCTTCCAGGCTCTGATCCAGGTTTTTCAGTCGTTGATTAAACAAGGTGTGCAGACGTTCCCGGTCAAATCTGAGTTCAGCAACAAAGCCGAATTTATGGAGGATGCCCAGGACTTCCTGTTCCTGCTGCTCATAGGCGGCAATCTCTTCATTCAGACGGTTTAATGAATTGGCTTCCTCAGCTTTGGCTTCCCGCAGTTCCTGGCTCTCCCGCTCCACATCCTGCTGTTTCCGAACATTCTCAGCTTTTTCTTCAGCCAAAAGCACTTCTTTGCTCGCCAAATCCACTTGGTTCTTTTGCAGCCCCAGTCTGGCTTTCTCAATGTCCTGCTGGGCTAACTCTCCCAGCAGGTTCCTGTTCAGATTAAGCTTGAGCTTCCCTCTGACCTCCCGTTCCTGGGCTTCATACTGTTTTACCTGCTGCTGAAGACCGCCTTTTTCGCCTATGAATCCTCTTAATTCCTGATCCAGATTACGAGCATCCGTCTTGAGCTGCAGCAAATTCTTGTCCCACTCCGTCTTTTCCCCGCTTAAGCCCTCTAAAGCCAGCTCCAGATCCTGCAACGTTTCCTGAGCCAACCGTTTAAGAGAGTATTCCAAATCGCGCATTCTCTGATCTGTACCCAGCTGTGAACGAGAAGCTTCCAGCCTTTCCTGGATCCCGGAAAGGTCAGCCTTTTTTGAACCAATCTCCTGGCTAAGACCGGCTGCCTCCATGATTTTGGCGGAGAATTTAGCCGCCTCCAGCTTTTCCTCGTTATCCAGACTGCTTTTTTCAGCATCAGCCAGTTCCTGGGCCGCTTGGTTATGCTCCTCGTGTCTCAACCAGTAAGCATGAGAGCGTTCTTCCAGGTCGATCCGCTGCTGTTCCTTTTTGAGATCACCTAATTCAAGTTGATTGCCCTCCTGGTCTTCCTGGAGCTGGTCTGTTTCAGTGTTTAAATGACGATTCAGAGCCGCCAGTTTTCCTGCCAAGCGTTTTTGCTCTTCCAGACCGTTGAGAAGTTCAACTAAGGCACCGACCTGTTCTCCGTATCCAACCAGGAATTCATCGAGAACCTGTTTTTCTAAGATAAAGCGCTCGTTCTCAATGACCTCCCGCACTAATCCTTCCAACATGTCTTCTAACCGATGGGCCTCGGAACGATCCTTATAAATCACCTTCTCGATGGTTTTGATGATCCATTCATTTAATAATTGGCTGGAGTTTTTATACTTCTGAAAGATCTCATCTAAACCGCCTTCACTGTCATTGATTTTGGCGATAATATTTTTCCACTCATCCTGAGCAATTCCAAACTCAGCCAAGCGTTTGCGGTAGCGCTCCCCGTCATCATCATAAAAACAACCAAAGAGATAGGGGTCCTTCTTCTCCTTTTCCATCATCATCTCCCTGGCTTCCTTGAAGGGTTTAATCTCCAGGATATTACCCGTTTGCTTAACAAGTTCAATATTAGCCAGATCGAAGGCGTTGGAGCCCGTATATTGAGAAGTGAAGGTAAAATACTTCACTCTGTTTTTCTCATCCTCAATCCCTGATACCTCTGCCGAAACCATTCCCAGGCCTGTCAGCAAATAACCGCCGGCACTGTCCAGCTTCCATTCGATCAGGACATAGGCCGGTAAACGTTTTTTACGGAAAAAGGCGTTGATGCGACGCCCTTGGATTTTTGTTTCGGGCACGATGGGTTGAAAGATCAGCTGCACCAGAACACTTTTACCGCCGCCATTGGCTAAACTGAGCAAGGCATTTTCCCCGCCGTGGAAATTAAAGGTTTCATCCTGAATATGCCGCAGGTCATTGTTGTAGGAAAAGTTAATGATCCGGATCCGATTAATTCTGGGCATTAGATACCGCTCCTTCGAAGAACTCTCTAATCTCTTCTACCCGGCTGTCATCCAGGTAATAATTAAGCATCAGGTCATCCAGCTTCCTGGTGGGCCGCAGCTCACGGTCATCATCCACGATTCTGAGCAAGGCTTCACGCTCCAGGAGCCGGCAGGTATTCAAAATCGTACCGGTTTTTGTTTTGCGGCCTCTCTCTTCAAAATCCTGCTTACTGGCCCACAGCTCAGCGATGCGGGTAAAATTCAGGGCGTATTTTTCCTCCAGGACTTTCCCCTCTTCTCCATCACTTAAGGCCAGTTCAAAACGCCTGTCCAGTTCCTCGATCAACGTGCTGATTCGTAAGAATTCCCTCTGTTTCGGATTTCGGTTCCGTCCGCCGTAAAATAAGTACAAAATGAACATGGAGATATAGCTCAGCAAGTAGGCATCGACAAGCTTAGCATCCGTGGCAACGCTTTCGCGCAAATCCTTGGTTGTGTAGCCCAAAACTCCATTGCCGCTATGGGGAAGCAAATAGAGACTTCCCGCCACTTCAATGACTTTAAACTCCAGCTCCTCCTCAAATTCCGCCAAGATCGACCTAACCTCCACATTGCGGAATTCCAGGAACAGATCCCCCTCACTTTCTCGATCCAGTTGCCCCTTCTCCAGGAGTTTGCGGTAAATCTTCAGGGCTGTTTTTATCTCACTCACTGGAAGCTCACCTCAATCCAAAAATCACTGATGGCAATACGCCTGCTCAGCTTCTCTTGCCCGATATAAGTTAGGATTTCCTGTTCATATACCTCTTCATCAGGTTTGCTGATCTCGATTCTCTTAATTCCAAATAAGTCCGGGTGGACATATTCCAGGCGGTACAAACAATAGCTGACATCCAGCTCGCCTGTAGCATTGGCCACTACCTCCTCTTGCTCTTCCCTCCATCTACTCAGATCAATCACCTGGAGATCATAGAGCTTGAGCATGGTTTTGAAAATCAGATCATCCTCCGTTAATTCCTTAAAGACTTCTGCCTTAGTCTCAAGATCCTGCATCAATTCACTCAAGCGAAAGGATTCCCTTTTGCGGTCAGCAAACTCCAACAGACTGCCTAACAATTCCAGATTTCGATCATTGATTTTGGAGATTTTGCGCAGTTCCATATCTTCTCCCAGCTCCTCCAGGAGGATACTGGGGGTGCCTTCGTCTTCCTGCTTAAGGCGTGCTTGTCGCTCAAACAAGCTGAGCACGTTGAGAATCCGATCCGGGTTAGGCCGAAGTAAAGGATTAAGAAGCTGCCAGAGAGAGGGCAGCTTTTCCTCTGGGCATTGCTCCAAGGGCTTGAGGATGACCTGCTCAAAGTCATAATAGCGAGCTCTGGCCAGAGCAAAGGAATCCGCAATGGTTTCCTTATAAATTCTCGACAGGCTGAGACGTTCCATGATCAATTCCTTTTGCTCACTGATGGTTAGGTTGATGTTTCTACGGATAATGCCAATCTCTGAGCGAGCTTTAATCATCTGCTCATCCAAGGCCCCCCGTAGGTCTTCCTCTTCCTTAAGGCGCTCCTCGGAAAGCAGAATCATGGAGCGAATCTCACCCATCATGCTGTATTCCTCTTCAAGCAAGGTATAGGTGCCGGTTACAAGCCGTTCAAACTCTTCGATCTTTACCTCATAAATGTTTTCCCGAACTTTTTGCACGAACTGCCGGACATCATTCTTTTTTTGCCGGATCATCTGCACCAGGTTCGCGCTTTGCCCAATGGCCTTCCTGTAGTTTTTGCGCTTAATCAGTTCCCGAAGCTTGAGTTCTTCAATCGTAAAACTGATTTCCTCCTCCACTTCTTTGGTTCGGAAGAGAAGGTCATAGCCCTGATCCGTCAGCTGATAATTAAGCACATAGCCCCGCTGATCGTCGATGAGCTTATCATCGATCAGACGAATCCGGAGTTGTTCCATACCCTTCCCGTAGTTCATGACGGGATAGTAGCGCGCTTCCCCTCCGTTTTGCAGGATGTCCTTGATGATGTATTCCGTCAGTTTGCGCACAACCTCAGGGGACAGGGCTAGGGAATACTCAGGGAGGATCTGAGCAACAAAGCGGGCGAGGCTGTCCATTGTACACTCTTCATCCTCAGTTAAGGTTCTTTCCATGATAAAGACAAGGACGGAAAGAATAATATTATCCAGCTGCCCAGGCTCAAACAATCGCTCAAACTCCATCTTGCGATTGGTGCGGTTGATAATGGAGTCAATCGCAGCGACCAGCTGCATCCTCTTTTCAAAGCCTTCCAAAAATTCAAATGTTGTCGTCGCCACTCGTTTCAACCCCGTTCCTACTACTTGAGAAGATCCGCCGCCACCTGATAATTGATAATCTCCTGAGGGATGTACTTGCCCTCAGCTAATAAGTCCTTTAAAAAGCCACCCGCTAAGCTCGTGCTCGTGCTCAGGGGATTATCCCCCTGGGCAAGTTCCAAAGCTGCTAAAAATTCAGAGAGCGAACCGGTCACACCGCGCTGATCGGGTGATTTAGGTAATTCTTGACGTTCTGCGTGCTTTGCCGCAAGTTCCAGCATAAGACTATAGAGGGCAGCGAAGGGTTTTAATTCCAGAGACGGATTGGCTTCGCGGGTACGAAAAAATAGCCGAATACCTTCCCAGTCCAGATCCCCGAAGTAAAGAAAGCGTGTAGCTTGTCCTTCCCCGCCCAACATGGCAGCCTTGTATTCCTCTAAAGCTCCCGGCTTCGTGATTTTATTCCCTTCCCCATACAAAAGCACCTGGAGAACCGTACCTGCCAAGGAGTTTTTTCCCGTATCCTGCATTAGCTTCCGCAAGGTAAACCAGGTATCCTTATTTTCAATAACCAGTACTGTCGTGAGCTGGCCGCGATCATGTCGATATTCAAAAAATGGCTCCGGAGTGTCATAATAATTAAGGAAATCCTCCGCCAGACTATTAAACCTCAGCACGTCTTTAACCAAGGATATCTGCTCATCCAACAGCTTCTCCCTGCCCCACACGGAAAAGGAGCGCTCCTTGCGCGACATGGGTTTGTCTAACAAACCCTGAGCAAACCACAGATAGTTGCTGATTCCTTCAACGATCTGCTGATGCTTTTTATAAACCTCCGGCCTCTGCAAATAACCCGCAATGCTAAGCTCAGGATTAAGCCGGCGAATGGACTCAAGATAAGAGGTATAATCCTCCTGGGGCTTAATAATTTTATATTTATTATACAGAGGCGGCAGTCGTCCATTCTTTTTTGCAGCCTTTACCGGAGCAATTACTCCGAATCCTACCAATCTTTCCACTTCACCCTGAAAACGAGGATAATCTGACTCCCCGAGGATCTGCTGGAGTTCCAGATCGGTAACTGTTTTGCTGACATGATTCAGGAGTTTTTCGATTTGTTCCATATCTATCCCTTCTTAACGCATCCTGTTTGACAGATTATCTGATTCTCTATTTAGATTTAGTAATTCTCACTTCTTCGAGATTATCCGGCAAAATCCTGCCCATGTGGGTCTGCCTTGATTATATATAATTATCTTTGCCAAAGTAAATAAAATAAAGCCCTATAGTATAACTGGGGCTCAAGGTCTTCTTCATTCCTGTATTAGGCTGTTAGGCAAAATAAGCACATGTAAAGATCTTTGGTAATATATAAATATATATTTGCTCTAAATTATGATATAATAAATGCACAAATATTGAGAACGAGGAGCGAGGACTATGCCAAATATTCGTCCCATCTCTGATTTGCGCAATAAGGCTAACGAGATTTCTGAATTCTGCCATAACGAACGCGAACCCGTGTTCATAACTAAGAACGGCAAAGGGGATATGGTAGTGATGAGTATCGAAACCTATGAGCAACAGCAGACTTTAATTGAACTCTATAGCAAGCTGGCTGAAGCTGAGGTTGAGATTGCAAACGGTGCAGAAGGAAAGAACTTTTTTGAAGTAACAAAAAAGTTGAGGGCTTATGTCCATGGAAAAGTATGAACTGACGATATTTCCCTCAGCTGAGCAAGATCTAAAGGATATTATTAATTATCTAAATGAGCTTTCACCGCAGGTTGCTATTAAAATCTATGATGAAATTGTCGATGGCATCGCTTCTCTTGAACAAATGCCCATGCGCTGTTCACTGGCAAAGAATACTGTGCTTCGTGCGAAAAAATATCGTTTGCTGATAGTGCAGAACTATGTAGTATTCTTTATTGTGAGCGGCAACGCAGTACAAATACGGCGAATACTATATGGTCGAAGGAAATACGAATTCTTGTTATAAAATTATCGGTTGTTTGATAGGTGACTGCCAGAACGGTTTAAGCGTTCTGGCTTTTTTAACGTCATCATGTAATTGGTTCTTTCCTCCTTGTTCAGCCCTGATTCTTTAAATCTTCAGATATCAACACTTCGATTAAAATCCGTAAAAACATCTCCAGCAAATCCATCAGTTCCTGGTAAAGCCGCGGATCATTAATGACCCAATATATCGCCTCTTCTTATAGAAGCAAACCTCTTTCCCAGATCACTCAGCCCCTTGCCCCACAAGGTATAGTGAAGCATGGTTAGCATTGTCCGTTCCACCGCGGTCAATGAATGCCCTAAAGAACCTTTACCTAAAAGAATTTCCGGCAGGATCTTCTGTATAAAATTAATCCAGCGCCTGGAATTCAGCAAAGACAATCTCCCCAACGCTGAAGCCAGCAATCTTTCCCTCTCGGCATCGACCTGATAGCCCTTCAGTAAACCGGCTTGAGCCGCCAGTCGGCGAGAAGGGACCTGCAGAAAGTATTACCGAAGTTATACTTTCTGCCCTGAAAAAACTAAGACCCAAAAGGTAGCTTCTCGCACAGGAGTGAACGAATCGTGCGCGAGCCCTGGAGCGCTGAGTGAACGGATGTGCGAGAAGCTACCCGCGCACCTGTTCGACCCCTTTTCATCATTCATGGTGCCGAACCTTGGCATGGGGGTCTGCCAGTACAAAAAAGATACCGGTTGAGCCCGGTACCCCCTTTGCTTAGAAATGAATTCATAACTAAACTATGCTGTATTCTTATCTTCGCGCCTGCTCATTTAAGCTGCTGATTATTCCGGAAAAAATCTTGCCAAGGATCATTGCCGCCGATCCTGCGGAGCGCCTCCGCCATATTGACACCGTCAGGAGCTACCAAGTCCAGTTCAGCCCACGCGATGGGCATGGACACCCCTGCCCCTTTCCTCGCTCTCAGGGAATAGGGGGCAATGCTGGTAGCACCTCTGCCGTTGCGAATCCAGTCGATGAAGATCTTGTTGGTACGTTTGGCCTTTCTCACATTGCTTGTGTAGCGGTCTGGCCACTTCTGCTCCATCACTTCGGCAACGCGCCTGGCAAAATTGTGAAACCCATCCCAGGCAACGGCAGGTTTTAAAGGGACGACCACATGGTACCCTTTGCCGCCGCTGGTCTTGAGGTAGGAGTTCAGGGAAAGTTCGGCAAGAATATTTTTCACATCCCGCGCACCCTGGCGCACCCTGCTCAGGTCTATTCCTTCATCCGGATCCAGATCAAATACCATCAGATCAGGCTTTTCCAACTCGTCGACACGGCTTCCCCAGGTATGAAATTCCAGTGTGCCCATTTGTGCTTCGGCGATCAGCCCGGATGTATTCTCAATATAGAAGTAGTCTTCCATTTCTCCGCCACCGGTGGCAATAGGGATAGTCACGATTTCTTTGCTGCCCGGACCGGGATGCTTCTTATAAAAGCAGGTCTGGGAGATGCCCTTGGGACAGCGCACAATGCTGAGAATCCTGCGGCTTACATACGGAAGCATGCGCTCTGCTACCTGAGCGTAATAACGGATCACATCCCCTTTGGTGATTTCAGAGTCGGCAAAGATCACTTTGTCGGGGTTGCTGATCTTAATTCCTTCAATGATGATCCCGTTGGTGTTTGTTTCCATGACTCTCACCGTTTCTTGAGCGGCTGATTGAGGCTGTATTTCCTCATCCGCTTTATCATCATCTGCGTTTTCCTTTTTAATATCCCTGGGATTCTTATCCCTCCGCAAGCCTTTGAAGCTGGCCTGCCTTAACAGATTCTCTGCAGTCCATTCGGCAAATTTTATTTCCGCGACCAGTTCAGGTTCGAGCCAGGTGATCTTTTCCTTCGGCCTGGGCTTGGGCGCGAGTTGGAAAGGGGGCTCCATCCTCTGTAGGTCCGCAAATTTTCCCGCCAGCTCTTTCATGTCTGCTTCGCTCAGACCGGTGCCGGCACGTCCGGCATAGACTAATTCCCCGTCTGTATAAACGCCCAGGAGCAGGGAACTTACCCCGCTGGTTTTTCTATCAGTTAGGGTATATCCTCCGATCACAAATTCCTGCCTTTGATCACATTTAAGTTTGATCCAGTCCCCGTTTCTTGCGCCGCTGTAGGCGGAATCCGCTTTTTTACCGACGATCCCTTCCATGCCTGCCTCACAGGCCGCTCGGAAACTTTCCTGGCCGTTTCCTCTCACATGCCGGCTGTAGTGGAGGGTTTTGGGGGGCATCCTGCAGCAAAGCTTCCAGGGTTTCCTTCCTGTCAAGCAGAGGGTGTCCCCGAAGGTCCGTTCCATCCAGGGCCAGGAGATCAAAGACGATATAGGTCAGGTTTTTAGCCTGGGGATTTTTCATGTAGTTCTGCAGTGCCTGAAAATCCGTCTTGCCCGCTGCGTCGGTGATGGCCATTTCGCCGTCCAGAATCATCGCCCTGCCGCGAGCCCATTCAACGAGGGAAGAGGCGACATCCCGGAAGCGTTGGGTATAATCATTGCCGTTCCTGGTGATAAGCCGGATGCTGTGGCCTTCAATATAGGCCAGTATCCTGTAGCCGTCGTATTTCAACTCATAAAGCCAATCCTCACCCTTAGGAGGGGTATGGACTAATTGGGCCAGCTGCACGCCGGCACTGCTGAAGGGGTTGCTCGTGATCTTTTCCTCTTCCCCTTCTTCAATGTCCGTCATGGTGCGTCCGGTTCTGATACTGGTGGTAAATTCAGAAATCCCGTCGGCAGTTTTGGCATACTCATCTTTTTCTTTAAGTAACAGCCAGTTATCCTGCTTCTCGCCCGCTTTCCCTTTCAATCGCACCAGAGCCCATTTGCCCTTCAGCCTGCGTCCGTTCAGAACAAACTTCAGCACACCTGCATGGAGTCCGTCCTCCACATCCCCATAGGGTTCCCAGTACCCTTCATCCCAGAGCATGACCACACCGCCGCCATATTCCCCTTTGGGAATCGTCCCCTCAAAGTTTCTGTATTCCAGAGGATGCTCCTCCACCCGTACGGCGAGCCTCTTGTCCCGTGTATCATAGGAAGGGCCCTTGGGCACTGCCCAGCTCAATAGAGCTCCGTCCCATTCCAGGCGGAAATCGTAGTGATCTCTGCGTGCCAGATGGTGCTGGACGACATACCTCAGACCCTCTTGGGCAACTTCTGTTATCCCTTCCGGTTCCAAGGTTCTGGCAAAATTCCTTTTTTGGTTGTATTCGTTGAGTTTTGCGGTCATATAATCACGCCGGTTCCTTCTCTTTTTCACCTTCGTAGCTATTGTTTCCAATTGAATTATAAGTATCCGGTCGTTTCCCATGCGCTTCCTGTCAATCAGATACCCACTGGGGTATTCTTCACAGTGACCGCCATGTCTGCCTTCCCCTTGAAACGATCAGAATGCAGTTATACCTCTATATCATTTCGCGTCTTGCCAACACTCTCTCCATCTAAAACCCCCGGTGTAGGGTAGATGCCCTGTTTTTCAAGTATTTTACGCAGTTTCTCGATCTCGCGAACAATGACTGCCGTCGGGCTATATAAGCCCAGCACATACTGCCGGTATTTACGCGCCGAGGCGATGGCTGCCGCTTGTTCCGGTGAGGAGCATTCCAAGAGGCTGAGCTGCAGAAAAGTGACTTGTCCAAAGGACTCAACCCACTGCTGAACCGTCAGAACCAAATTATCAGGCAAAGGATACGTGCTTAAGGTTTTTAGGGTTGGCAGAACTTCTTCCGCCGGCATCCCTCGTTTCAAAGCGTTCAGGAGATAGATTTTATCCAGGCGGTATCTAAGCATCTGATCCTGCTGCTCAAGCACAGCGATTTGGCTTAGTTTCCAGCGGGCAGTCCAAGAAGCAGAATGGGGCAGCAAGATTTCGAAGTTAGGTTGGACATAGGCTGTATCTGGACCGCTCATCGGATAGATTTGGTCTACCAGGATCTTGATCTCGATATCCTTATCAAGTTCTTGCCCTTGTAGTAATGTCGTTAGTACCAACTGCCCTAGTGGAGTGACTCGCACCAAAATATCCTTTTCATACTTGCCCCAATCCAATAAGCCCAGAAAACGCAGTGGGTCGAGAAGGCTGATGACGGTTTCATAGTTTAAGAGATTACACACATTGTCCTCTGAAAGCAGCTTACTGACCATATAACCCCAGCTTGTCCAGTTGTTACAGCGGCATAAGACGGGCAGTACCAGGAAAAAGCCTTTATTCCGAATTGTCTCTAAGTGCTCAGGATAAATCATACAAAGCAAGTCTTCCACTTTAATACTCTCGGGCAATTCTTCTCCCCTTGTCGTCAACACCAAACGATCTCCCCTTTGTCCGTACAGACGGAAACGTCGGGCCATGGCAAAGAGCCAGAAGAAATAGCTCTCTGGGCTGAATTCTTTGACCGATCCTGCCGGCTCAGTCAAGGCGGCCAAAATACGTTTTAAGGAGTGTTTGTTGATCTCGTGACTATGGGTGACAAGCACATCTCCCTGTTCGACCAAGAGAAGAAACTTAAAAAGGTTATCCAAGGTGCTCGGTAAATCTGCCCAAAAAGATTCTTGCGGTTTAACGACATCATCAAATTGGATTTGAGGGTAGAGAAACCGCCAAAAGGATCGGGCAGCCTCTTCTTTAAAACTAAAAGTATTAGGATGACGTCCTTCCGACAAAAAGCCAATTTTAAACCATTTAGTGAGAAGCCTTATCACTCCTTGATAGCCTAACCCTGTAACATTCCAATCTAAATAGCAAAAACTATAATAATCATCGTGATCATAACTACAAAAATAATCGATAGTTCTATCCTCCGGTCGGGTATAGGCCATATAGGCAAAGAGAATTCGCTCCACAGAATCCATCTTGGCAAAATAGTCCGGCCAAGCTTTCGGCTTAAGCTTCTTTACGGGGGG
>NZ_JYNH01000039.1 GCF_000960765.1 Desulfosporosinus sp. I2
TAGGTGGTCTTAAGAGTAATAGGATGAGTTAGATACTTTTCAAATTGCCATGGTTTAAAAAGGCCCACCTCTTCATTATAAATTACTTCCTCAATTTCTTTGGAGGCATTATAAGCAATGGTGCTTTTGCGAATCAATTGTTCTTGATTAGGAAAAGGAGCAAGGGGCAAATTATGATTATCTATAAGCGGATAGGTTAAAAGATTACCTGGATCGAAGATTTGAAAAGGTTTGTCTCCCTCTTGATTAGAGTGAATAAACAGAACATCACAGCCCATCTTATGGAAAGCATAAAGCAGATAGATTTCATGAGATTTGATCGGACCATAGAAAAGAATCTTGGGATTATGTACAGGTGACCCTTCCAGATAAAAAGGATGGCTCCCACTACAGGGTTCAAATAAACTTGGAAGATACCGATTAAACCAGCTTACAATCTTTAACGAAAAATTCAAGAAGACGGATATATTAAGAGTAAGATTTTTCTCGACGTAAAGATTTACTGTCTCAACAAATGATTTTAGGATCGTATTATTGAGGAGCTTACCATAGGATTGAGGTAGTATTGCGGCCTGAAGAATCTGCTCAATAATTTCAATCCAGTTCTCAGACGTAGCGCTATGAAGTCTTTGGGGTATCATAGCACTTTCTTCAGCTTTCGGTGCTGGGATACTCTCTAGAAATTTAACGTAGTGGAATCTCTGAAATCCTTGGTCGAGATTGTAAAGACGATTGTAATATTCCGCTTGCCAATCATCCGAAGTACTAGGCACCCCAATATAGCGCACAAAATAAGCCGGAATAATTGGATAGGGTTCCCCAATAAAGCCGCTTCGTTGGTTCAAGGGTACTAATAAATCTTCAAGGATCCCATCCGATTTCTTCAATTTTACCTCAATCCTAGGATCTTTAATTAAACTATCAAACCGATTCTTTAATTGTATTGGAGTGTAACCTTCGATGCTTTCCCGCTTAGAAGAAGGCATCATGGTTTGCGGTGTTTCCTTAGATCTTTCCACAGGGAATTGGCCTATAGGCAGGTCTTTTGTTTTTCTAATGACTAAAGAAAATTCATTGTTCTTATCGACTTTCTCAAATAAATCATTGAAGGAAGTATTGAGTACAAGTACATCAAACCCCACAAGAGACATAAGAATTAAAAAATATATCTCATGTTTCTTAGGACTTCCCCAATAAATGATTTTCGGATTATAAGCTGATTTTTTATTAATAAGTTTACTATAATGGCCGAACCACAGTAAAACTTTAGTACTAAAATTAAGCATAATACTTAAATTAACCGTTTCCTCATTCGTCATAAATAGATTGAGCATGATACCAAACGCTTCTTTAATTTTTCGATGAACTTGGTTATCTGAAGTTAACGAAAAGTAGCCCTGTGTTTCTAAGACATTCAGAAGTGCTCCGTTACTAAAATCCTTTAAGGGAACAGGTTCAAATAATTTTCTGGCTCGTTCAATTAATAATGGGTCTGTAGTTAAGGGGATCGTTCTGTCAAAACAACAATAATTCCCGATAGATTTTAATTGCTCATCTAACTTAGTGATCTCAAGTTGGTACCGTCTCTCGTCCTCGCACCCAATAATGCGGTAGAAATAAACGTATGGGATCGTACCCCTTTCTTTCAGAGGAGATAGCATATCCTGAAAAATATTGTCTGAGTCTTTAATAAATGTTACCCTCTCATTCCTTTCCGTACGATCTCACTCCTTTTAACAAAACTAATCATCATTATTCCCAAGAATCCCAGACCCTTGGTTCATATCCCACCGTTGCCTGTTTACCATTGCGTACTATGGGAGTTTTATAAAGACTTGGGTTATTTATGAGAATTTCTTCTTGAAGATTTGCAGAGATAATGCGATCCATATTTAATCTCTTATAATCCTTAGCTTGATTATTCATTAGATTCTTTAATCCTACAGCAACCTTGACACTTTGTAATTCTCCTTTGCTCAATCCAAGCATCGTCAAATCCATAAATTGATAGTTGATTTTTCGTTCTTTAAAATAACGTTCTGCCTTTTTGGTATCAAAACATTTTTTGATACCAAAAATCTGTATATTCATCCGCTTAATCTCCTCAAATAAACTATCTCTTAGATTATAGCACGGTTCGTTTTTGTTAATACGTAAACAATCCTCTTATTCTACAGAAAGATATTTAATACCTTCATGAAATCGTAATTTGAATTAATTCCATAGTTAAATAACCCAAAAGCCTGCAAGAGCAGGCTTTTGGCGTAACCATTAAATCAAGATAGCAAATTATTGTTTATTAACTTTTGGATGATAAGGAATGCTCGTTACATAAATATTTTTGCCAATAAGCAACATTAACTTAAGTAATTGTCCGGTCTGGTTATGAAAGAAATTTTGAAATAGTTTATTAGGTACATATTCAGGAATAACAACCGTAATCGACGTCCAGCGCGGATCAGACTCTACTTCATCTACATACTTTATAATATCTTGGACAACCGCCCTATAAGGGGACTCGATAATTTGAAGCTCAATACCAATATTGTTCTCGTTCCAGTGTTTTCGTAGTTTTTCGGCTCTTACCATATCTGAAGCAATATGAACTGCAGTGACCAGTGGCGTCGATTATCCTAAAAGATAAATTCTCTTGAGTCCAAGTGAACCTCGCGACAAATCTCCTCCACCACTTGCTTTTCCACTGGAGCAAATTCCCCGTCGGCAAAACCGATTGCACAACACAGACGAACGACCAAACGTGCAGCATCTTGTTTACTCGCTAATTTTCCGACCGCCCTCAAAGCTTCCGCTTTACCTAGAATACGATCACTCTGAATTCGCTGGACAAAGTAATTAAATCGAGAATCTACTTCATTAATATTAATTCCACGCATTTCCTGACTTGTGCGGAAATAATCTATAAGCTTTTCCCTCTCCGCTTGATCGATAACCCCATCAGCTATAGCTACCAAAGCACTACCTGCGACCAAGGCTTCTGTAAGATCTTTTCCCATATATTTGTTGACAATATTACGAGCACTTTCGGTTTGCTTTTGTAGCCACTCAGCAGTATTCGTGTTGCTTGAAGAATTCCACCGTTCTTTACAAGTTAAGCAAGCAAATTCCATATTTTTGCTTCCAATAAATCCAGCCAATAATCCTACAGGTCCTAGCAAAATACCACCGATTGCAGCCTTGCCAATCCCAAACCCTTTTTTACCAGCAGTCACCTGCGTCGAATTACAACGTGGACAGGCCATGCCACCTTGATTTGATGAAGGACTACTGTAATTCGCTTGACCAAAGGACTGGGAACTAGCTTGTCCAAAGGACTGTGAGTTATAAGGTACGGTTGAGGTGCTTGGTCCAGAATTTCCAAAGCTATTATTTCTTGTGTTTCCGTAACTAGAATTATTGGCACCTGAAGATTGTTCTTCCTCTACCTCCAATCCGAAATTGCCACAGAGAGCAGCTAAACCACCTTGGAACCCGCTACCAATCGCGTTGAATTTCCATTCTCCAGAATGTCGATATATTTCTGCAGCGACAATAGCCGTTTCCACAGAAAATTCCTGCCCAAGCTCGTATTTTAGAAGTAATTCGTTCGTGCTGGCATTCAAAATACGCACATAGGCATCTCTGATATCTCCAAAACTCTGCCGTTTCATTTGTGCATCATTAATGGTAATTGTAAAGGCAATCCTTTCGATATAGCTGGGCACTGCCAAGAGATTTATGTGAATCTGCTCGTCATCACCCTCTCCGGAGCCTTTTTTGTTATCTCCACTGTGCTTTACCGAGCCCTGACCACCAGAGGGATTATTGTAAAAGACTAGATCATTTTCGTCTTTCACTTTACCGTTTGATCCCATTAAAAAAGCCGACGCATCTAAGTCAAAGCTATAGTTACTTGATGCTTGGTTCGAACTCCATCCTAATCCAACGATAATTTCCTTTATGTTCGGATTGCTTTTCGTGAGGTCAATTTTCTGACCTTTACTAAGTCTTACCGCCATTATTCAATCCTACCTTTCCCAGTATTTCAGAGCTTCCGGATATAAGCCAAAAACACTATTCACCTTAAATTATTTCCTTAACAAGGGAATTATATCACCTCTCTACGGATAATCAACTAAATCCAAATAACTTCAATTACGTTCATTCTGAAGAGTAAGTTATAAAAAAATTAAGACAAAACAAAAATAACTATAAAACAGCTCGGAAGGAAAAGCATATCCTTCGACGAGCTGTTTAGTTTGGTAGAGGGCTTATAAAATTTGCTAGTTTAGCTTCCTAATCGAATAAAATCAAGGCAAGGATTTCCAAGTCAAAGGTTCCGGTATTTTCGATAGAGTGTTTTTCTCCGTTTCTAGTAATGATCACATCTCCAGGCTTAACTAGCTTTTGGTTTCCATTATCATTGACTAGACCTTCTCCACTTAGAATGACATATGTTTCAGAATCTCCAACGTGTTCGTGCAGACCAATGGAAGTGCCAGGTTTTAAAACATTTTTCGCAAATAACCGACCCTTGCCATTAAATTCGTCCTTTTCTACCTCAAGAAAGTGTGTCATCTGCATTTCACCTTTCCCACCACGGAATCCAAAAATTGTATCTTTCCTTAATTCCCCTAAATGTTTTATCATTTTTTTGCTCCTTCATAATAGAATTTTTAAAAATTATATCATAATTCAGAGGAAAAAAAATTCTAACACCAGAGGAATTAGAGCAAGCGGGAGTTAATGATTCGCTCGTGAGGTTTTAAGTTTTTCTAATGACCAAAGAGAGTCAAAAGAACCCCTGCAGCAACAGCAGTTCCAATAACTCCTGCGACATTAGGCCCCATGGCATGCATAAGCAAGTAATTTGCAGGATTTTCCCTTTGACCAATCACCTGGCTGACTCTTGCAGCCATAGGTACTGCAGAAACTCCTGCAGAACCAATCAGCGGATTTATTTTCCCTCCGTACGCTACGTTCATGATTTTCGCGATGAGCAACCCGCCAAAGGTACTAAAGGCAAAGGCTACCAAACCCAGCGCTATCAGTTTGAGCGTTTCCGGTCTTAAGAAAATATCTGCACTTGCCGTCGCACCCACGGTCAAACCGAGAAAAATAGTTACTATATTAATGAGTTCATTCTCAGCAGTGCCAGAAAGCCTCTGAACAACCCCACTCTCCTTGAATACATTGCCAAGCATCAACATTGCGATCAGCGAGGCGATCGGAGGAAGAAGTAAGGCTACGATGATTGTTACGACCAACGCAAACGCAATTCGCTCAAACTTTGATACCTCTCTCATTTGGTCCATTTTTATCATTCGTTCTTTTTTCGTCGTCATAAGCCTCATAATTGGAGGCTGAATAAGCGGTACAAGCGCCATATATGAATAGGCCGCAACTGCTATAGGACCGAGCATATGAGGTGCCAACTTGGATGCCAGAAATATGGAAGTAGGACCGTCAGCTCCACCGATAATTCCAATCGATGCTGCCTCTTGGGGAGTAAAGCCAAGCAAAAGAGCACAAATAAACGCAAAATATACTCCAAATTGGGCACCTGCTCCTAGTAATAAGCAAGAAGGCCTTGCTATCAACGGCCCAAAATCCGTCATTGCTCCAACACCTAAGAAA
Source organism: Desulfosporosinus sp. I2 (assembly GCF_000960765.1). Lineage (GTDB taxonomy): Bacteria > Bacillota > Desulfitobacteriia > Desulfitobacteriales > Desulfitobacteriaceae > Desulfosporosinus. The sequence goes on from NZ_JYNH01000039.1 coordinate 5,635, forward strand.
ATGAGCGGAGGAAAAATTTCAAATTGTACACCCTGAAACAAATAATAGAAAAGCCCCCCCGTTGCACCACCCTGCGGAGGATTCATCAGCCCTGTAAGGGGTAAGTTTACTACAAACATACCAAAAGCGATCGGCAGAAGCAGTAAAGGCTCGAAACCTTTATTGATGGCAAGGTAAACCAGCAAAAAGGAGACACACACCATAATAATGTTTCCTAAGGTTATTGCTGGATATCCGGATGTTGCCAAAATATCAGTAACCGCTTTAAAGAATTCCGTAACAAATGACATCATAACACCCCCTTTCAACGACTATTTGAGTAAAATCAGTGCATCTCCCGTTTTAACAGGTTTACCACTGGCTACTAAAATCTTAGAGACAACAGCATCCCGAGGTGCCATAATCTCATTTTCCATTTTCATAGCTTCAAGGATACATAACACTTGTCCTTTTTCTACTTTTTCTCCCTCAGTTATGCTTATATTAGTAATTGTTCCCGGCATGGGCGACAGTACCTTTTCTCCATCATTGCTTGCTTCGGAAGAGGGCGCCTCCCAGTATTTCTTTGGAGGATTTACCGATGCTTCCACGACATGCTTACTAGGGCTCTTGGCACCATCTTTCGATTCAATAACCTTTTCTACCTCTACTTCGAATTTCTTTCCGTTAACTGTTACATTGTATTTCATCATTTCAACCTCCAATGTATTGTAGTAATATCTAAAGCGCCTTGATTGACTTAAATTGAAGCCTGCTTAAAGGAATATTTGCGCAATTGCTGACGACTGCCATAATTACAGCCTGTGTCTCATCATCAACTACGCCAGGAACTATCGACTCACCGGAAGTTATACCTTCACTTCCAATATCGACTTTTTCCATATTTACAGATAAATCAATAGTTTGAGGTTTCTTATACCGCTCCGAGATAACGCTTATTAGCTTTGATTGTGCTACAATAATTGCCCATAATACAATAAGGACAATAAAAACAATTCCCATTCCATTCACTGTAGTACTTATACCCAGAAGCAATTTGTCAGCAATTGTCATTCTTCATCCTCCAATTTTCCAAGATAGGCTAATAAGGTATATTGCCATGCTTCTTACTTGGTTGGGATTCTCGCTTGGAACTCAGCATTTTAAGACTTTTAATAATTATTTTTCGGGTATCACGCGGGTCTATAACATTGTCGATCAAACCCTTAGCGCTGGCAATATAAGGGTTTGCAAACTTTTCTCTGTATTCGGCGGTCCTTTGTTTCATGGTAGCCTTAGGGTCTTCAGCCTTCATAATTTCGTCGCGGAAGATAATATTGGCGGCACCGTCCGGTCCCATAACTGCAATTTCAGCAGTCGGCCAAGCTACCGCAACATCTGCGCCTAACGATCGGCTGCACATGGCGACGTAAGCCCCACCGTAAGCCTTACGTAGAATAATCGTGATTTTGGGAACAGTAGCCTCTGAATAAGCATAAAGGATTTTAGCTCCGTGACGGATAATTCCACGGTGTTCTTGTTCAACCCCCGGCATAAAGCCAGGAACATCTACGAAGGTTACCAAAGGAATATTAAAGCAATCACAAAAACGTACAAAGCGGGATAGTTTATCAGAAGCATCAATGTCCAGGCACCCAGCTAAATAGGCAGGCTGATTAGCAATAATTCCAACAGACATTCCCTCAAAACGAGCAAAACAGGTTACAATATTTTGAGCAAAATGTTGATGAACTTCAAAGAAGTCACCGTCATCGACTAGTAGACTGAGGACATTCCTGACATCGTATTGCTTATTGGGTTCCATCGGTACCACGTCCAGCAGTTCGTCACCTTCTGTTTCAGGTGGCGAGTCCTCAAACACAGGAGATTTATCGAGGTTGTTTTGAGGTAGGAATGTTAATAAATGCCTTACCATGTCCAAAGTTTCTGTTTCCGAATGGCCAAGGAATTGGGCTACACCGCTAGTATGATTATGGGCCATAGCCCCTCCTAGTTCCTCAGTGGTTACCTGCTCCCCTGTCACCGATTTAATGACTTGGGGACCGGTAATAAACATTTGGCTGGTCTTTTCAACCATGAAGATAAAATCGGTAATGGCTGGAGAATAGACAGCGCCACCGGCACAGGGCCCCATGATAACCGAGATTTGTGGGATAACCCCTGAGGCTAAGGTATTGCGATAAAAAATGTCCCCGTAAGCGGATAATGCACTAACACCCTCTTGGATACGCGCGCCTCCTGAGTCATTTATTCCGATAACAGGAGCTCCATTTTTTAGAGCGAGATCCATGATTTTGCAAATTTTCCGTGAATGAAGTTCCCCTAAAGCCCCACCGAAAACGGTAAAGTCTTGGGAAAACAGATAAACCAGGCGACCATTAATTGTGCCATAGCCCGTAACGACACCTTCCCCTAGATTGACGACGTCAGCTTTTGTAAAATCGCTCATTTCTCCTCTAATAAAGGTATCTGTCTCAATAAAACTATCGTCGTCAAGGAGTACCTCGATGCGCTCCCGCGCTGTCATTTTCCCGTTTTCATGTTGCTTATTGATACGCTGGGCGCCACCCCCGAGTTCTGTTGCCTCTTTGAGGGCTGTTAGTTCATTAAGTTTATCGTAAATATCCAAAGTTCCTGCCTCCTCTAGCTTAGCTTTGGCGCTGAACGAGTTCTATGAGTGTATTAAACTCCAGTAATTTTCCTCAATATTGTTGACTTGAATAACAATGAATTGTAATTATATGCTATTTAGCTACGCTGTGATAGTTCAAGCAAAATACCACCCGTTGCTTTGGGGTGGATAAAGGCAATGCTTGCACCTCCAGCGCCATAGCGTGGCACTTCGTCGATCAGTCGGACTCCTTTGGCCTTGAGGTCAGCTAAAGCGTTTTCAATATTATCGACTCTGAAAGCGATGTGCTGAATCCCTTCGCCATTCTTTTCAATGAACTTGGCAATTGGTCCCTCCGGCGAAGTAGATTCAAGAAGTTCTATTTCACTATCACCGCTAGGAATGAAGCAAACTTTAACTTTTTGCTGTTCAACTATTTCTTCTCCTTGCGCCTTCATACCCAACGTTTCAGTATAAAACCTTTTGGCCACTTCCATGTCTTTTACGGCGATGCCGATATGATCTAGTTTCAAAACATTGAACATTATTCTTGCAAACCTCCTTCTAAATGAAGTTGTTTTATGAACTTCACAATATCCCGCGTTGAAGTTCCCGTTCCGAATATTTCTGCTACTCCAGCTTCCTTTAAAAGAGTTTTGTCGTCTTCGGGAATAACCCCTCCAGCGATCACTTGGATATCTTGCGCTCCCTCCCGGGTTAGAAGCTCGATGATTCTCGGTAGTAGATAAGTATGAGCTCCGGATAAGATGCTAATTCCAATGATTTGAACATCCTCTTGAATCGCTGCTTCGACGATTTGCTCTGGGGTTTGCCGTAAACCTGTATATATAACTTCCATACCGGCATCCCTCAACGCCTGAGCAATAACTTTAGCCCCGCGATCGTGACCGTCCAAACCGACTTTACCGATTAAGACCCGAATACGTTGTCCTTTTTCCATGACGACTCCTCCTGTTAAAAGGTGTTCTCTTGCCTGTATTCTCCAAATACTTTTCTTAATACGTCGCAGATTTCACCCAACGTTGTGTAATTCCGGACACAGTCCAGAAGATAGGGCATCAAGTTTTCCGTACTTTCTGCGGCTTTTTCCAACCGAAGGAGACCGGTCTCCACCTCTGCTTGATTTCTTTTTCGGTAGACTGCTGCTAATTTCTGTTTTTGTTCTTGCTCGACTTTCGGATTTATCTTGAGTAATCCTTTTGGTGGATCTTCTTGTGTCTTCTGAAATTTATTAATCCCGACAATAACTCTAGTTTGATTTTCAATATCCATTTGATAGCGATAAGCACTAGTCTGGATTTCCTTTTGTTGAAAACCGAGTTCAATGGCTCGAACTGCGCCTCCTAATTCGTCAATCTTCTCGAGGTAGGCCCAAACGGCCTGTTCTAAGTCCTCTGTTAATTTTTCTATGGCATAAGAACCGCCTAAGGGGTCCACTGTACCTGTAACCCCAGTTTCGTAGGCAATGGTTTGTTGGGTTCGTAAAGCGAGAAGAGCAGATTCTTGACTTGGCAAAGCTAAGGCCTCATCCCAGGCGTTGGTATGCAATGATTGAGTGCCACCCAGCACTGCACTGAGTGCCTGAAAGGCCACCCGCATAATATTCACCTCAGGTTGTTGGGCCGTCAACGTGCACCCTGCTGTCTGGGTATGAAAACGCATCATCAGTGATTTGGGGTTCTTAGCCTTAAACCTGTCTTTCATAATCTTGGCCCATACTCTGCGGGCAGCTCTAAACTTGGCGACTTCCTCCAGGAAATTGGAATGAGCATTAAAGAAAAAGGAGAGACGAGGCGCAAATTTATCAATTTCTAACCCGACGTCAAGGGCAGCCTGGACATAGGCGATTCCGTCCGCTAGGGTAAAAGCCACCTCCTGAACCGCATTCGAACCAGCTTCGCGAATATGATATCCACTGATACTAATCGTGTTCCAGTTTGGAAGATTCTCGGCACAATATTTAAACGTATCGGTTATGAGACGCATTGAGGGTACCGGTGGGAAAATATAGGTTCCTCTAGCCATATATTCTTTTAAGATGTCATTTTGAATCGTTCCGGATAACTTAGAAGGGTCTACTCCCTGCTTTTCAGCAACCACAATATACATAGCTAAGAGTATAGCAGCGGGGGCATTGATCGTCATTGAGGTACTAACCTTATCTAATGGAATATCCTTAAAGAGCGCTTCCATGTCAGCTAAGGAATCGATAGCAACCCCGACCTTACCTACTTCTCCTAAGGCAAGAGGGTCGTCGGAGTTATAACCAATTTGGGTCACCAAATCGAAAGCAATACTGAGGCCAGTTTGCCCTTGTTTAAGGAGATAAATAAATCTGGAGTTCGTTTCTTGCGCAGTTCCAAAGCCGGCATATTGACGCATAGTCCAGAACCTACCCCGGTACATGTCGGGTTGAACACCACGAGTAAACGGGAATTCTCCTGGAAAGCTCAAATCGGATAAATAGTCAAGATTTAGGTTATCCGGCGTATAAAGCCTCTGAAACTCAACCTCTGAATCGACGCCTTCCCCCTGCTTTTCTGACGATTTAGATGGTTTTCCACTAAAATGTTTGTTTTCCCAAAGGCCCTTTTCTTGGGCAATTTTTTCTAACTCCTTATCCTTATCCATAGACTTTTTCACTCCCCTGTGCTAACGCTTGCTTGACAAGAGGGCCAACCTCCCATGGCAAGTTCGCCACACTGACACCAGCAGCTGTTAGCGCTTCAACTTTACTCTTAAAGGTTCCCTTACCCCGTTCAATAATTGCTCCGGCATGCCCCATTCGTTTACCGGGAGGGGCACTTTTGCCAGCTAAAAAGGCAACGACAGGTTTAGTCATGCCCTTAATATAGTCGGCCGCTTTTTCTTCTGCATTTCCTCCGATTTCACCGACTAAAACTACAGCTTTAGTAGCAGGATCTGCCTCAAACTTTTCTAAAACTTGAATGAAGGACATACCAACGACTCGATCCCCGCCCAGGCCTACCACGCTTGATTGACCGACTCCTGCTCCGGTCAATTGATAGACGATTTCGTAGCTTAGAGTCCCGCTGCGGGCCACGACACCCACCTCACCCGGCATGAAAATGTTATTAGGCATAATTCCAATCTTGCATTGACCCGGTGAAATCAGACCATACGTATTTGGGCCTACAATTTCTGCCTTTTGCTTTTCGGCGTACGCCATAATTTCTAAGGTGTCATGTAAGGGTACGTGTTCAGTTACAATAACTAATGTTTTAATCCCCGCTTCTAAGGCCTCCAGGGCACAATCTTTGACAAGCTTGGCTGGGACAAAAATTACGGAAGCATCCACTTGTTGCTTAAGCATTGCTTCTTCAACGGTATCATAAACTGGGACTCCGTGAACTTCCTGTCCGCCCTTGCCAGGGGATACCCCTCCTACAATCTTGCTTCCAAAGGCTATCATCTGCCCGGTATGAAATTGACCCTGGGTTCCGGTAATTCCTTGCACAATAATTCTGGTGGTTTGATTAAGAATTATGGACATCAGTTCCTCCTCCCTTCAGTAACGAGATTACTTTGGTTACTGCTTCTTCGACACTCTTGAAGGATTCTATGCCTTGTTCCCGTAAAATTGCGGTGCCTAAATCCTCGTTTGTGCCTACTAAGCGAATAACTACCGGCAATTTAAGATCAAGAGCCTTCTTTACTTGCACAAAAGCGCGTGCTACATCATCACACCGAGTTATTCCCCCGAAAATATTAATCAAGAGAGCCTTAGGATTCGTGGAGAGTAAGATTTCCAAGGCTGCTGCCGTGGCTTTCTCACTAGATCCGCCTCCGGCATCCATAAAGTTACGCGCACTCGATCCAAAGTGTTGGAGCAAGTCAAGCGTGGCCATTGTAATCCCGGCACCGTTAGCCATGACTCCAACCTCTCCATCGAGTTCAACATAAGATATTCCTAAATCATCAGCTTTCTTTTCCACAGCTGTCTTTTCTTCGACATAGGGAACCTCTGGTAAGAAACGATAGGCGGCTTCATCGTCAACGGTCATCTTGCCATCCGCAGCCAAGACTTGCGAGGGAGTCACGACTAAGGGGTTAATCTCGACTAATTCAGCATCGTACTTGCGAAAAACCTGGTAGAGTTTCAGCATAACCTCCTCAGTTTGCTTAGCTTCCCGACCCTTCAAGCCCATTTGACGTGTAATTTCACGGGTAGCATACGGCTGGAGACCAATCGTGATATCGATAAAACGTTTAATAACCTGTTCCTCCGGCACTTGTTCAATATCCATCCCGCCAGCAACGGAGGCCAACAGAACAATTTGTCTTTTTGATCCATCAACGGTGATTGCAAGATACAATTCCCGTTCTATAGTGACCTTTTCTTCAATCAAAACCGTCTCCACTTGGCATCCTTTAATCTTTGAGGCTAGTAATTCTTGTACTTTAGAAATGGCATCCTGAGGTTCTGTGGCAAATTTTATGCCCCCCGCCTTACCGCGCCCTCCAGAGAGGACTTGGGATTTAATCGCCACCGACCCTGTTTTTTCTTGAAAAGCGGCCACACCATCAACCCCGGTAAAAACAGCCCCCATCGGGACAGGAATTCCATTCCGTCTAAAAATCTCTTTAGCCATGTACTCGTAAAGTTTCAAACCGACAAACTCCTTTCTCTAACTATTCAGAATTATCAGTAATATATAGCAAGATTTATGCCAATCTCAAGTTTTACGCAAAAGAGGCGGAATAGCATCATTCCGCCTCTTTTGCGTAAAACTCTTTTATATTGATTGAAACATAATGTTACAACAATGTCGCACAAGCGTTTCAGCTGTTTCAAAGTTTCCTTCGTTTAAACCATCACTCCACGAATTAGCCAAAAGTGTTCCCTTTCAATTTTCTCCAGAGCGTCGTGCGGCTAATTCCAAGTTTTTTGGCCGCCTCGGTTTTATTTCCTTGCACGCTATTTAAAACACGGTTAAATTCTTCTTGTTCAACTGAACAAAGTTTAGAGGGAGTAAGCCTTTCGAATAACGATAACAGTAAATCCTCATACTCTTCATTTTTATAGAGTGCCGCGAATCGCTCAATTATATTTCTTAGTTCCCGGATATTACCGGGCCAGTTATAATCTCCGAATATAGGGTGTTGGGAAATTCCTTCGATTTCGTTTGCTGTAAGATCATGACACGTTTCCGAGAGAAACTTTTTAACGAGTAAAGGAATATCTGTTTTGCGAACTCGCAGAGGAGGGAGACGAAGTTCTAAGACGTTCAGCCTATAATACAAATCCTTACGAAAGTAACCTTTTTCAGTCATTTCCCAGAGATCTTTGTTGGTGGCAGATATCACTTGGATGTTTACTGAACGTATATGGTCCCCTCCAATCCGCAGAACCTCGTGTTCTTCTAAGACCCTTAACAGACGGGATTGTAGAGACATGGAAAGTTCACCAATTTCGTCCAAAAATACGGTTCCTTCATGGGCTAGTTCAAACAATCCCGGTTTCCCACCCTTTTTGGCTCCCGTGAAGGCCCCTTCTTCATACCCAAAAAGCTCACTTTCCAGTAAGTTGTCAGGAATAGCTGCGCAGTTTATGGTGACAAACGGACGGCGAAATCGGATACCGGCATTATGAATACCTTGGGCAAAAAGTTCCTTTCCAGTTCCGGACTCACCCGTAATTAGCACCGAAGAAGAGTTTTTAGCATAGAGAAAAGCTTCGCGTTTAGCCTTTTGGATCTGGTCACTGGTACCTATAATATCTTTTATAAATGTCTTGGCCACAAAACCTTTTTGATATAGACTTTTACGAATCTTTTCCTCGACTTCTTGGATGATCCCAATATTTTGGAACGTTGCCACAGCTCCCATTACTTCCGCATTGACCAAAATTGGTATACGATTGATGACAATTTGACTATCCCCGATCGACTCAATCTGGTTGAGCTCTGGTCTGCGACTTTGCATAACTTTAGTAAGCTTGGCAGTGGGGAAAACACCTGCAATCGATTGACCTAGGACTTTGTGTTGAGAGGTACCAATAATTTTTTCTGCACTTGGATTAATGACTGTGATTAGACCGTTTCTGTCAACCGCTATGATACCTTCATACGAAAAAGCTAAAATTGTCCGTAGTTCCTCCGCTTTTCTAGCCTCAACTTTCTTTGAAAAAGCGATTTGGACCGCAGTATCTAAGGCCCTTGTCACGCCGTCTGATGAGTAAATAAAGATTCCCTTGATCCCTTTGTTGCTGATTACTTCCTGAAGAAAGCTTCCCCCAATGACAACCTTCACCCCTTCATTCTGAAGTTGGTTCAAAGTCTCTTCAATATCACTAATATGTTGATATGTAAATTGTTTAATTGTAATATTCAGCAATCCAGATAGGTTTTCTAGATTAGGGATTTTACTTTCATATGAGATTAGACCGACGGTATCTGAATATTTTTTTGGCTTCCCTCAGTGCAGCTAGAATGTCGAATCCAGTTACTTTAATCTCCACTAATGGGTTTGCTAGGTTACCAGAGAGTAGTTTAGCGGTTCCTCCAGCGGAAAGGAAAACATCAGCTTCCCCGTTCTTTTCCATGTTCCCGGCCTTTTCCAGGACATCTTTTAACATACAGTCAATCACTAAAATGCGGACTGGATGAGGTGCTTTATAATTAAGTTGATTGATAAACGAGGTTAAAGCGTGATAGCTAAATACTGCAATAGTAGGTTCATTTTTAGATCCCTCCTGCATAAATGAACTCCCTTCTTTTGATTCACAATAGAATAATTTTATGGTTAAAAGCTAAATATTTTGCCCCTCATTTTAAATATGTAATTTTGTTCTCTATGATAATAGAATATTTCGGCAATATTGATAGATGTCCTGCAATGAATTCATTTGTTATAAATAAATAATATCCTAATCCGATATTAACCCTATTAGCACTATCAGAAATCTATGCACTAGTAGTAATCTAGCCGTTAGGTAACTCATCCTTAAGATTCATCAATCAGCCGTATTCCTAAATTTAACAGTTCAGGAACTATTTAAAAAATATTTTTGTAATATATTGAAAATATAGAATATTCGTTATATTATTTGCTATAATAGAAATATTATTACAAACAAATTAACTTCTCTAGGGAGGTGATAAACAAAGCCATTCATTTCATAGATACTAATCTTTTGTTCTAAATTACGATTCCCATTACAAGAACAAAAAAATGGAGGGTGAATGATGGTAACTAAAGAACTGGAACTGGAAGCTCTATTACAAGAAAATCGACATTTTGAGCCGTCAGAAGAATTCCGGAATAATGCAAATGTCAAAACACCTGATCTTTACAACGAGTCATCTGAAGATAGAATAGGATTCTGGGCAAAGCAATCAGAACGATTAACGTGGATTGAACCATGGACCAAAGTTTTAGATTGGGAACCACCCTTTGCCCAATGGTTTGTAGGTGGTAAATTGAATGCTGCCTATAATTGTCTGGATCGTCACCTTAAATCTTGGCGTCGTAATAAAGCAGCTATCCTATTTGAGGGCGAAAATGGAGATAGCCGGGTTCTCACCTATCAAGATTTGTATCGTGAAGTGTCTCAATTTGCCAATGTTTTAAAATCCATGGGAATAAAAAAAGGGGATCGGGTAACAATTTATCTTCCCATGATTCCAGAAGCCGCTATTGCAATGCTTGCTTGTGCACGTATCGGAGCTCCACATAGCGTAATATTCGGTGGTTTCAGTGCTGAATCATTGAGAAACAGAATAGAGGATGCTCAAGCGAAAGTATTGATTACTTCCGACGGTAGTTTCCGCAAAGGAAATATTGTTCCGCTAAAGTCTAATGCCGATATAGCTCTAGAAGGTGTCAATTGCATTGAACATGTTGTGGTTGTTAAACGTACAGACAACAAAGTGGCTATGCAAGAAGGCCGGGATATCTGGTATCACGATGCTATGAAAAATGCTCAGTTAACTTGTCCTGTCGAACCAATGGACGCCGAGGACGTACTTTTCATTTTATATACGAGTGGAACAACGGGTAAACCTAAAGGGGTAGTCCATACAACAGGTGGCTATATGGTGGGTGTTTCGACAACTCACGATTGGGTTTTTGATCTTAAAGAAGAGGATGTTTATTGGTGTACCGCCGATGTTGGTTGGATTACAGGTCATAGTTATATTGTTTACGGTCCTTTAGCCAACGGTGCTACGGTATTAATGTATGAGGGTACTCCCGATTATCCTGCCAAAGACCGCAATTGGGAGATTATCGAGAAATATGGCGTTACCATTCTCTATACCGCGCCCACCGCTATTAGGACGTTTATGAAGTGGGGACCAAGTTACCCGCAGGGAAGGGATCTTTCCAGTTTAAGATTATTAGGTACTGTCGGTGAACCCATAAATCCAGAAGCTTGGATCTGGTATCACAAATACATCGGCGGGGAACGTTGTCCAATAGTTGATACTTGGTGGCAAACAGAAACAGGTATGATTATGATGACACCTTTGCCAGGGATAACGGAAACCAAACCCGGCTCTTGTACGGTACCTTTCCCGGGCGTTAAGGTGGAAATTGTTGACCAAGCAGGCAACCCTGTTCCCAAAGGAAGCGGGGGATTGTTAGTCGTTCGTGAACCATGGCCAGCAATGCTTAGAACAGTATACAACGACCCAGATCGCTACGTTAGTACCTATTGGAGCAACTGGAAGGAAATTTATTTTACGGGTGACGGGGCAAAGTGGGATGAAGAAGGTTATTTCTGGCTATTAGGTCGTGTCGACGACGTTATCAATGTTTCTGGCCATCGCATTGGAACTGCAGAAGTCGAGAGTTCCTTGGTAGACTATCCGTTAGTGGCTGAAGCAGCCTGTATCGGAAAAGATCATGAAGTTAAAGGTCAAGCTATTGTCTGCTTTGTAACTTTAAAAGAAGGCTTTAAGGTTATGGATGGACTAGTAGATGAGCTAAAGCAACATGTTGGCAAGAAAATCGGAGCCATTGCTCGCCCTGATGATATTTTCTTCACTGCAGAATTACCTAAAACCAGAAGTGGCAAAATTATGAGGCGTCTTCTCCGGGATATTGCTGAGGGGCGTGCCTTGGGGGATGTTTCGACCTTGGCGGACGCAGCCGTACTTGATTTTTTGAAAAGAAAATATAATGAAGAAGAATAGTCAAATAGCTTTATAACAGGTTCTAAAGACTGAGGGGAACTCAAGAGAAGTTATCTTAAACTAAAAAAAGGGGGAGTAGCTAATATGGCAGAGGTAATGGAGATCCGAGAAAGTGCAATTGCTGACCCTGGACCACTTGGTTTAGCAGGTTTCGCACTCACTACTTTCATTCTGAGCATGTCAAACGCTCACTTTGTTCCTGCGGAGCTCGGTGCCCTGTTTGTTCCCTTAGCCTTGTTTTATGGAGGTTTAGCCCAAATCCTAGCTGGTATGTGGGAATTTAAAAAGAACAATACCTTTGGTGCTGTTGCCTTCACCACTTATGGCGCATTTTGGATGGGCTTAGCCACATTAGTTATTTTAGAGACACTCAAAATACTAAACTTTGGTGCTTCTGCGCATGCCGCGATAGGGTTATACCTGATAGGGTTTACCATCTTCAGTTTCTACATGTGGATAGGAACGTTTAGATTAAATAATGCTTTACTCTCAGTATTTTCTTTTTTAATGATTTGTTTTATTTTATTAGACCTTGCTGAATTCGGTTATATCTCAAGTGTTCCGGGCGGTATCTTTGGGTTGATTACTGCAGCTTGCGCATGGTATACCTCGGCAGCTGGAATTTTAAATCCGTTATATGGAAGAACAGTGCTGCCAGTCGGGCCACGCGGGGTTACTGTTCCAAAAGGAATATCACATAGCGCATGAAAAATAATTGTAAGGTTATATACCCTTGAAAGGAGTCAGTGTTATGTGCGGAGTTAAGGCAGGTACGGGGTTAATCCCGCCACACGTCAGTCGTTTCATTAAATGGGCGGAAGAAGATGTTGAAGGATTCTGGGAAAAAGCAGCCTTAGATGCAGCTAGCGAGATTCACTGGTTTAAAAAATGGGATAAAGTATTTAGTTGGGACTATCCTAATTTTAAATGGTTTGAAGGTGGCATGACCAACATTTCTTATAACTGTTTAGACTATAACGTTGAGCGCGGGCGTGGTGGCAAGGCAGCTTTGGTTTTTGAATCAGGAGAAACCGACAAGACCGAATCAATCACATATGCCCAGCTACTACACTTGGTTAAAAGTTATGCGGCGGCCATCAGAGGTATGGGCGTACAAAAAGGTGACCGTGTTTGTATATATATGCCTACGAGCATCCAATCAGTGGCTGCAATGTTGGCGTGTGCTCGAGTCGGCGCCATTCACGTGGTGATTTTTGCAGGTTTTTCTCCCGTGGCTATTTCAGATAGAGTGACCATATCCGGCGCAAAGTATATGCTCGTTCAAGATCAAGGCTCACGACGCGGTAGGCCCATTGACCTCAAAAAAATGGTAGATGATGGTTTAGCTTTATGCCCTCACGGACAAATTAAAAAAGTAGTAGTCCTTAACAAGAGCAATCATCCAAACCTGCAGCCGGGAAGGGATATACTTTGGGAGGAATTTTTGGCTGGAGCTGAAGGACACAGTTCTGCTCCCGAGCTAATGGAATCAAATGAGCCTCTCTTTTTGCTGCCTACTTCTGGTACCACGGCCAAACCAAAGGTTACCGTACAAAAACACGGTGGCTACCAAATGTATGTATATTCTATGGGCAAATGGATTTATGGGCTGAACGAAAACGATGTCTGGTTTTGCACCTCGGATATTGGTTGGATTGTCGGCCACAGTTTTAATGTCTACGGTCCGTTACTGAGTGGCTGTACCTCCGTTATATATGACGGCGCGCCTGATTATCCCCGTAAAGATATGTGGTGGGACGTGGCGGAAAGGAACAAGGCTACCGCGCTATGGCTCTCCCCTACCGGTGTACGTGGCTTGATGCGTCTCGGCGACGTCCAGCCCCGTAAACACGATCTAAGTTCAATTCAGCGCATTTTCGTGGCTGGTGAAGTACTGAATCCACCCGCTTGGAAGTGGTTGCAAGAAGACATTTTTGAAAACCGCATTCCGGTTATGGACCATATGTGGCAAACTGAAACTTCCGGCCCGATATTTGCTAACCCATATGGCTTGGGTATGTTTCCGATCAAACCAGGCTCGGTTGGAATTGCAGTACCAGGAGTAGTAGCGGCGGTGGTGGATGAGAAGACTGGAGAGCCCGTAGCCCCCGGCGAAAAAGGCGTTGTCGTTATCAAACGCCCCTTCCCCGGACTTACTTCAACTTTATGGCAGGATAATGATAATTATCGGGAGCAATATTGGGAAAAGACTCCAGCTACTAAAGGTTCTTACTTTTGCGGAGATGCTGCTTCCATTGATGAAGACGGTTATATATCATTCGCCGGTCGATCTGATGAAGTAATGAAAATTGCATCACACCGTATCGGAACCATCGAAGTGGAAAACGCGTTAATTTCTCATTTGGCGGTCGTCGAAACCGGCGTCTGCGGTGTACCTGATGAATTAAGAGGCGAAGTTGCCTGTGCCTTTGTTGTCTTACGCCAGGGTTATGAACCGTCTGAAGAGTTAAAGCTGGAGTTAACCATGCACGTCCGAAATACAATGGGTTCAATAGTCGTAATGCGCGATATTGAATTTATTAAATGCCTGCCTAAAACCAGAAGCGGAAAAATTATGCGTCGCATCATGCGTACACTATTGTCCGGTGACCAACTAGGAGATCTATCGACCATCGAGGAAGAATCCTCAGTTGATGAAATCCGGGAAGCAATTGGGAAAATGATGTAATCATTTATAACAATGGCCCTGAAGAAAGCTCCTCTTTCTTCAGGGCCATTGTCACTTTACAAATTTCAACACTAAATTATTCCCTCATTATTCCGTTTGCCCTTCTAACTCTAACCATTTATAGAATAATAGTTTCTTGAGTTTAATTTTAATCCCCGGATGACCGTCTTTAATAGTAAGTCTTGAAGAATAAAATATTTTTATTGTGCCTATTTCAATAACTTGGAATCTAATTTTTTCGTTTGCAAGTGGCTCCCGAATAAAGATTTTTGGCACATAACTACCAGTTATGTGTTCACTTGAACAAGCTCATCCCCCTAATGATGGTTGTAACACCATGTCAATTACTAAAGACACAGATCTACTTTCGATAAATTTCATAGCTTCTTTATCAACTATAAACATAATGCCCCTCTACACCCCTAGAAAATCATTCCGTTGACTGTTTAAAATATTATATTACAATGATTTAAAGCGCAATCCTAGTATCAATAGGAGGAAATGGAAGGAAATATATTTATTCAATCCATATTTTCAGACTATCTCTGTTCTCAATGATTCTCTCGGCAATCTTTGTTCCAACTTCACGAAAGTAATTTTCGTTGTCTTCCCAACTAAAATAATTGCGGTCATCAATCAGCTTACTTTTCTTCATTATTCGACGAAGTAAGGGGATCATGTTAGTTTGGTTTACATCAAAGTTTGCAATTGATCGTTCAAATTCATGGTCTAAGTTTGTAGTACTCCAATACTGCGGCCCTATTTCAGGTCTCTTTTCGAAGACACGTCTTACAAATTCACTTGTGATGGTACCAAAAGTAATTATAATTTTGGGCTGATGTTCGAGGACGCTTTCCCTTAACATTACGATTTCTTTAGATACTTCTTCTGCCCACCCATTTGAGCGGTTAGGTTCTATACCAATATTGCTAACTGCATTTTTTATATAGATATTTTTAGTATCAATCCTTGCATGCAGTTTACGATATACCTTGTCCTGAATCTCATATAAGATAGGATTCCAAATATCGTAGATAACAGCGGGATATTTGGGATTAAGTAACAGCCAAATAGGATAAGATTTATCTCCAGATTCTGTATTCCATCTATCAACTAAAGGCGAATAATTTTTATTAAGTACTAAGCTGGACAAACTAATTCCACCTTTCAGTGCCTCTATCACTCATTTGCCAAGGGAGTAAAAAAGATGTCTCCCCGCCTTTGCTTGTGTGATATAATTCTTATATAGCAAAAAGCGTGCCAATCCTAAAACCCGCTGTATTCAAGCCTTTAGCAGTTAACATATTTAAAGGATGTAGCAAATGCTACATCCACAGCAAATGTCAAATATCCTTATTATGTCTCTTTATCGTCTCCTTACTCTGTTTCCCGTGTTTTTAGGCAGCCTTATAAATGTATCTTGCTATCAATAAAATGTATTATATAATTCATTTTATTGATTATATAATTAAGTGGAGGTTGATTTTGCTGAAGAATAAAAAAATATTTTCTTCTTTTAAAGGGAATAGTCTAACTAATCAGATCGTGATTATCATTTCCGCAATCATACTGGTCCCTTTAGTAGTCTTGATGTATGACATTTTTTTCGCGTCACGGACAGATAAAGTTGTATTCTTTGACAAGGAGCAGAGACTGGAGGCCTTGGTCAAAAGCACAAATAGCGAGTTTTCAAGAAGCCTGGAGGCTCTATGGCCAGGGCCAGGGGATGTCTCATCAACTCTTCTACATAACGAGTTTACTCGGGTCGTAGAACCCCAGCTTCCAGCAAATCCGGGGATTCGTTTTGGTCTATATGTTCCCCGTACTGAGAAAATAACCGTACTAGGATTCCTGCATAACTTTCGTAACCTCTCACAGGAAGAAGAAGCTCAGAGAGAGAGTGAAATATTTGTCAATACCAAATCAGGCCTGATAGCAACTGAGATGAGTAATGAACCACTCTTTCGAATTTCTGGCTCATGGAATGATCAGGTCGTTGAGTACATTTCTCCTGTCGAACTCAACGGGAAAGTGGTAGCAGTTATGTGGGTAGGTGAGCGACTTAACCCCCTTTTTTTACCAGAATAGTTTTTTCCGAATACTGGTCCGTTATTTTACTCTTGGCGTATTGGCCTTAGTCATGATTGGTACTCTTATAATCATCAGAAATTTAACAACGGGAGTGGATCGCTTAAAGCAGGGATTACATAGCATGGAGAAGGATATCCATCACTTATTACCTGAAATGTCAGGAGAATTAGGTCAGGTGGCCCGAGCAGTTAATCGTATGGCTGTTAGTCTAACCGAAAAGGAACGATTAGAAGATCAACTAAGGCAATCTGAACATCTTATTGCACTTGGACGTTTAGCAACTGGTGTTGCTCATGAATTACGTAACCCCATTGGTATTATCAAAACTTTAGTTGAACTTATGAAGCAAGAATACTCTCAAGTGAGCGGCATCGAAGAATTTACAAGAGCCATCGACGAACAAGTAGACCGTCAGGCTCTGGAAATCCAAGAACTACTGGACTTTGGCCGTCCTACTAAAGTTTCCATTAAAGAGTGTTCAGTCAATGATTTAATTAAGGGAGTCCTCTCTTTTTCAGCTGCGATGTTACGAAAGCAGAGGGTTGGAGTTGTCTTGCAGCTTGATAACAAACTTTCTAGGATCTTCGCTGATACTGAAAAGCTAAAACAGGTATTTGTAAATATAATTGTTAATGCTGCCGAAGCCATGCCCTCTGGAGGTAAATTAGAAATAATTACAAGAGAAACCGACAACATGGTGGTTATCAGTTTCTCTGATACTGGTGAGGGAATCCCGGCGGAGGAAATGGTAAGAATCTTTGACCCCTTCTATACGACCAAAAAAACAGGTACTGGTCTGGGATTATCGATATCCTATCAAAGTATTCAATTGCATGGTGGAACGATTGAGGTGGATAGTGCCCTAAACAAAGGTTCAACCTTTATCATTAGTCTTCCACTAATATCACCATTATGTGACAGGAGTGATCTACTTGACGCCAAGAATTCTGGTAATTGACGATGAAGAAAGAATGTGTTGGGCCCTCGAGAGGGCATTAAGTCACGAAGGCTATCAAGTATCTACCGCCACGAGAGGTTTACAAGGAATTGACTTAACCCGCGAAACCGAACCTTCGATGGTAATATTGGATTTGAAAATGCCAGATATCGATGGTATTGAGGTGTTAAAAGAGATTAAAAATATTAACCCTAGTATTCCAGTAATTATGATTACCGCCCACGGAACCATTGACACAGCAATTGAAGCTATGAAAATTGGGGCAACAGATTATATTACTAAGCCTTTTAAGCTAGAGGAAATAAAAGTACTAATTAAGCAAGCCTTACATCTCTCTAATTTAGAAAGCCAGGTTAACTTTCTACGTCAAGAATTAGGAAAGACATATGGGAAACTTGTCGGCCAGAGCGATGCGATTAAAGAAGTTGCCCTTTTGATTCGACAGGTTGCAAAAACTGATACAACTGTTTTAATAACTGGTGAAAGTGGAACCGGCAAAGAAGTAGCTGCTGTAGAAATACATAAAGGCAGCAACCGAGCTGATAAGCCCTTTGTGGCAGTAAACTGTGCAGCCCTTCCAGAACAGCTGTTAGAAAGCGAGCTCTTTGGGCATGAAAAAGGTGCCTTTACTGGGGCCACCAGTAAAAAGAAAGGCCGCTTTGAAATCGCCGATAAAGGTACCATTTTTCTGGATGAGAGCGGAGAAATGCCGATCAGTATGCAGGCCAAGTTACTGCGGGTACTTCAGGAACGGTGTTTTGAAAGAGTCGGCGGAACTGAAACGATCCATGTTGATGTACGAGTTATTGCCACAACTAATATAGATCTTGCCGCAGCAATTACGAACGGAACCTTCAGGGAGGACCTTTATTATCGTTTAAATGTCATGCGTATCAGCATGCCGCCACTTAGAGCACGGAAAGAAGATATTCCCCTTCTGGTTAATCATTTTCTTGAGAAATTTGATCCTTCTCATAGCGTAAAGATTTCTTCATCAGCAATGAAGATTCTAAATGGCTACAACTGGCCTGGTAACATAAGAGAGCTTCAGAACGTGATCGAAAGAGCGCTTATTGTTTGTCAGGGCGCTGAAATTCAGCCTGTACATTTTCCCAAGGAATTACTGAATAGTCTAGAGGAAACAACACCGCCTGTTATGAACCTTACAGAAGGAGGTTTTTCTTTGGAAGAGTTGGAAAAACACCTTATCATCAAGGCAATGGAAAAACATAATAATAACCAAACAAAGGTCGCTAAATATCTAGGAATTTCTCGTCCAACTCTACTTTATCGCCTGAAAAAGTATGGCATAAAATAATACCCCAAGGTTGTTCCATGGGGTATTATCGTTTCTCTTTACTTAATCTTTTTTGAATAAGGACTTAGGACTTCGGGCCTGACAAAAAACTATCAATAAAAGCTTGAGGAAGTTTCTTGACTAACAACACGGGTAAACTAGACTTGTTAAGCACATTATGTGCGAAACTTCCGAATATCAACCCATTTAAAGTTGAAAGCCCTCGCGTACCCATGATTACTAAATTAAATGGTTTTTGTGTTGCATAATCAAAAATTACATTTACGGTTTCGGAAACTACATTAGAAGCATACAATACCTGGTGTTTGACATTATACTCTTTTTGGAGAAATACTTCATTGGTTTTGGCAAGTATTTCATGATATTGTTTTTTTGTTTCTGGATCAGAGGCATCGAGCGCATGCTTCATCCATTCTGCGGTTGGACTAACCGGCCAAGCATCTACCCAATTATGTTCTGAGCCAATAGGTTCTTCATCACTCTCTCTAACCTGTACGACAGTTAATTGCATATCAGGTATATTCTTAAATAGATTGGCTGTATAAACGGCAGCAGAAAAAGCCTGATGCGAACCATCGGAATAGAGAAGTACACGGAACTGAGACGAGGAGCCATGGGTTCCACCATCGTCGGCTGTACAGTAACGATCAACAAACTCCTGAGGGAGTTTTTTCACTAACAATACTGGTATATTAGACTTGTTAATCACATTATGTGTTAAACTACCATGAATCAAACCTTTTAAACTAGTGAGCCCCCGTGTGCCCATAATTAATAAATCGAAGGCATTTGTTGTAGAATAATTAATAATTGCCTTTGCCATATCAGAAATATTCGAATCAGAATAAATAACCTGCTGATTGACGTCGTATCCTCTTTTAGAAAATATTTCGTTGGTTTTGGCAAGTATTTCAGAATACTGAATTATCTTGTCCGAATCCGCTTCACCCATTAAATGTTTCACCCAGTCCGATTTGGGGTCAATCGGCCAAGATTCTATTAAATTAGGATCTCCCCCCCTAGAACTTTCAACATTGTCACGTACATACAAAACAGTTAAATGCATATTAGGGATGTTCTTGAATAAACTGGTTGTGTAAACGGCAGCAGATAATGAATGCTGTGTACCATCAGAGTAAAGAAGCACCTTAACCATACTCGTATCACTCATCTTTAATACCACCTTTTTAATAATTTCTCACCATTACATTTTCTTATTGACATTCATTATAGCATAAACCCTCTGTCCATTCATAGAACACCTGTCTCACTCAAAATCCAAAATATTAACTAAATTAATGGTGGCAAACTTAAATCCATATATTAAAACTATCCTTGTTCTCAATAATCTTTTCAGCTAGCAATGTCCCTGTATAATGAAAGTAATTTTCGTCATCCGCTCGACTTACAAACAATCGTCGAAGTAAAGGAATGCTATTAGTTTTATTAATATCAAAATTATCAATAGATCGTTTAAATTCATCTTCTAAGTTAGCATTACCCCAAGACTTAGGCCCTTTCTCCGGCTTGCTCCTGTTGACACGCCTCAAAAATTCAAAGGGAAACGCTCCAAACGAAATTAAAATCTTGGGTTTATACTCCAGAACGATTTCCCTAAACAGCTCTATCTCTTTTGATACTTCTGAGCCCCACCAATTTAAGGTATTAGGAACTATTTCACTATCGCAGACAACATTCCGAATATAAATCTGAGTCGTATCTATTCTTTTCTGAATCTTCCTATATACTTTATCCTGAACCTCATCTAAAACTGGAGCCCAAATGTTTTGGCGAACAGAAGAATGTTTTGGATTGACTAATAACCAAATCGGATACGTACGGTCTCCCCACTCCCTCTTAACATTTTCAACGGAAAGTATATCTAATTGATGTGCCATGCTAGCCACTCAAATCCCACCTTTATAATTTATGTTTCAATTCTTAAGCGATAACAATCTAAAATAATCTCTGTCCTCTACCCTTAGTCAGCAGCCACAATTTTTACTTTCCACCAAATATAATTATTCTACCTTTGTAATAATGTTCTCAAACAAGACTCTAGTTTGCTCAACGATTCCGTGATATAATAACAATGATCAAATTTCTTAGTGGCCTTTCGAGGCTGCTTTTTTTAAATTAATTTGTGACTATACTCACAAATTAAGATTATCATTATGTTTCCATTTTGTCTATAGTATTATGGATATGTTCACGATAAATTTATTGTATAGCATCTTTGTATTCTATATATTCCCTATAATTTATATATTGGTGACCTGAATTCGTCTTCTCTAACGGGATTTTCATCCATAAAATTGTCCTTTAAGTTAGTCGTATGAAAAAAAGTAAAACTAAAGCTCCTAAGATAATACAGTTATCATGGAGCTTTAGTTTATTTATCAGTTAGTTTATTCAATCCATATCTTAAGACTATCTTTGTTTTCAATAATCTTTTCAGCGATCTTCATCCCTACATAATGAAAGTAATTTTCGCCAAAATAATTGTGATTTTCAATTAAATTACCGCTTGTGATGACTCTGCGAAGTAAGGGTATCCTATTCGTCTTGTCTATATCAAAGTTCTCAATTGCACTTCCAAATTCGTCTCCTAAGTATGAAGCACCCCAATACTTAGGACCCTTTTCGGGCTTGATCTCGTAAACACGCCTCAGAAACTCAAAGGGAAATGCCCCAAACGAAATTAGAATCTTCGGCTCATGTTCCAGAACAATTTCCCTGAACAACTCTATTTCCCTCGCAACATCTGCTCCCCACCAATTTAATGTATTAGGTACTATATTGCCGTCACTAACAACATTTCTGATGTAAATATTTGTAGTATCGATTCGTTTTCTAATTTCTCTAAAGATTTTATCCTGTATCTCAGCTAATACGGGTGTCCATATGTTGTGCCGTACAGCTGGATGTTTTGGATTAACTAATAACCAAATTGGATAATTTCTATCTCCCGATTCTCGTTTCTTCATTTTCTCGACTAAAGGTATATATTTATCGATAGCTATGCTTGACAAATGAATCCCACCTTTCAGTATGATTTCTGTCACAATTGATTATAATTTTAGTCGTTCCAAAGTTTACCAATAAGAATTAATCAAAAATATCTTCTCTTAGATATTCCTGTTAGCAGACCACTGTTGACCATTAAAATTTGTAACAGACTCTAGGAGATTGCAAGCCAAAGAATTCTTTTCGGTATCTTTCTCACATTTTAGAACGGCTCTTGCTCGTTCTAATGCATTAGTGGAAGAAGCAAATACTTCATTTTCCGACATAAATATATTGTCAACGTCGATATCAGCATCGAGATTTGAATTTTTAAGCATAGAACTAAGATCAGCCTTAACACCACTGACAATAAGGATCCCACCCGCTTCTCTTACAGTCCTGATAAAAACTTTTAGGGCATTAATTGATGTCAAATCAATTGACACTACATACTTCATTCTTAAAATAAACACTTTCGATTTGTTAACCAAGCTAGCAAGTTTTTCTTCTAAGTCATAAGCCGAGCCGAAGTATAAATTTCCTTCTAATTGAATAATTAAGATATCGACTTTTCCCTTTAGAACCTCAACTTCATTCTCAATAATTTGGGATTCTGTTCCCTGTGTTGGGACAAGAATTTTAACAGGTACTCTGTTCGTGTCTCTGAGGTATAAAGCAATCGATAGCGCAATTCCCAAATAAATTGCTTGATCTAAGTCAGGCATTAAAATAGTTGCGAAACAGGTTACCCACATTGCTATAGAATCCGATTTCAATAAGCCGACTTTAACGACTTTCTTGATTTCCTTTTGGTCGATCAAATTATAAGCAGTTACTAAAATCACGCCGGCAAGGCATGGATTCGGTATATATTTTGCGAACGGCGCTAAAAACAAGAGCACTAAAGCCACGACAACACCTGACATAATTCCAGCTAATCTGCTAACGGCTCCATTATGATAATTAATCGCCGAACGAGTAAATGAACCCGAACCAGGGAAACACTGGAAAAACGATGATACTAGGTTTGCTAAACCCTGTCCGACAAATTCCTGGTTAGCATCAATTTTTTGTCGGGAAGTGCTGGAAATAGATTTGGCGATTGAAATGGCTTCTACCAATCCAATAATAGAAATGGCAATAGCACCACTAAAGACGCTTTGAATAGACTCCAGATTAAATTGTACCATTTTAAAGGGTGGTAGCGAAGAAGGAATATAACCTGTTAGTTTTATACCCTTCTGTTCTAATGAAAAAATAACGATGAAAATTATTGGAATGACAATTCCGATTAAAGCACCAGGCAAGTTCTTATTGATCCTTTTACAGATTAACATAATGGCTATCGTCATTAATCCAAGGCCAAGTGCGTAGAAGTTGGTTTGGTCTAGGTGGGTTATAACATAATAGAATTTCATTGTCGTTGGCATGTGTGCTGAATCTTTGATAGAAATACTTAGGAGTGTACTTAATTGACCCAGAGCGATTAATACACCAGCCCCGGCTGTGAAACCAACGATAACAGTATGGGACACGAAATTGATAACCTTGCCCAGCTTTATGGCTCCAAAGAAAATTTGTAAGGCCCCTACGAGAAACGTCATAAGAAATAACAGTTGATATGCGTTATCTAGTCCCATATAGTTCCTCATGCTGCCTGCTACGAGTAGCGCTATGGCATTGGTCGGACCAGCGATCAGGTGTTTTGAACTGCCAAATAATGAACCGACAATGGTTGATACTATTGCTGTATACAAACCATACACTGGGTTAACGCCCGCGATCAATGCATAAGCCATAGATTGTGGTATTGCAACCACTGCCACTGTCAATGCAGCAATCAGGTCCTTACTGAAATATTCTTTTTTGTATGATTTTATATCATTAATTGCAGGAGATAATAACAAAGGAATCCCACCCTTCATCCAAATGACATCTCATTAGTGAATAGAAAATGCAATGTTCGCATTTTTATTACTTTACGGCTAAATTGGTCTCCCATAATTCCTCCGATTTTTGTGCCATAATCTTTCGTTAATCTATCTAACCAGAGGACAGATTCTTCTATAGCATACCTTTGTAGTTCTAAAAATCGTCTAACGTCTCGGCTTTAATCTTGACCAATACATAAGGTAGTTGAAATCAAGTTTAATATTGAGTGAAGAATTTCACGAGAACGAGCGAGCGAATCAAACTGAGCAAAATCTCAAAATAATAGTCCAACTTTTCATAATACCGATGATCAAATTTCTTAGCGCCTTTCGAGGCAGCTTTTTTTAGTTTACACTGGCTGAAGCCTTTATGGTTAGTGGTAATCCCCCCTTTAGTATCTACCTAGCATCAAGTAAAGATTAGCATTGAGTACAATGTTGTGTCTATAGTAGATCAGTATTGTCGTACTCGATATTTTTTATGGTGTAATTGATGACATTGAAATCTTTTTCAAATAACCAAAGCCAATTTAAATAGATAGGCCCGAAGAGGATACATATCTTCAGGCCCTAATCTACTTTAGTCCTTCTAAAGCTAGCTTAAAGATATAATTCTAACCCCTAGTAGGCTTTATGCGATACATAATAATAATCAAATTTCTTAGCGACCTTTCGAGGCTGCTTTTTTATAGACCTATATGGGACCCGTAGCTTAAAACCTTCTTACTGAACCTGAACGCTAGTTTATTCAATTTCTAATCCTCCTCGTTAATTCATGCCATGAGTCCTTGACTTATAATCGAAAAGAACAATTCCGAAAACAGCGACCATAACGATGATAGCAATAACACCCATAACCATAATCTCAACCTCCTTATCTATTTGATTAACTAACTAAAGATTAACATCGTCAAAATTCGCTGTCTATAGCAATACAGTATTATCGTACTCAGTTTTATTTATGGTTGAACTGTAAAACATTAAGTAATAATGACCTTGGCTGTAAAAAGGCTCTGATTAATTGTCTTCTCTTAAAGACTGTTAATCAGAGCCACAAAACAGAACATATTAAAGCCCCGAGGAGAAGTGTTATCTCTTCGGGGCCACTCTATTGTAACATCTAGTCAAAATTATTCAGCAATGTGGAAAACTCCAGAAGCAGCTAGAACAATAATAATAATCTCCAACCCAACCATAGTAGCATATGGAAAATCCTTTTTACGCAAGTAGGTCACTAACAGTGATAAATAACCTAGAACAGACACTACCCCCAAAAAGGCTAAACCCACCAAATTTAAATAATCGGCATGAGTAATTAAACCTAACCAGTCCCAACCTATGGGAGCATTTGTTGCTTGTGAATACTGATGTACACTCATACCCCAATAAAGTGGCATGTCTGATGGTTTAACAATTGGATCTAAAAAACCAGCCATATAAATAAGAAATGTAATTACCATGACAATAATTCCGGCCCATGAGCAAAACAACAAGATGTTAGCATATTTATTCTGTTCTGGACTTACCTCAACATCTATATTAGTTTGGTCACTCATGGCACTCCGTAAATTATTACTTGGAATAGGTGTTTGACTGCTCATAATATTTTACCCCCATCCTAATCCTGCTAGTAATGATTTTAAACCAGCGAACAATAACATTAGAATAACAATATAACGAATAGATTTTGGCTTTGCAGTGTTCAAAATCTTGACACCTACCCTCGAGCCCACCATAATCCCTATGACAGATGGAATTGTTATAATAGGAAGTACAGCACCTTGATTCAAATAAATCCACGCCGCGGAAGTATCTGTAATAGCTAACAGTGACATACTTGTACCAACCGCAATTTTAAGCGGTGCCCCTAAGAGGAGGTTGAGCACTGGCACGTTAGCCCAGCCTGCGCCTATCCCAAACATTCCAGCAATTATCCCAATACCACTAAAGAGTACAAGTCCAGCGGGAAGTCTCCATACGGTCCAACGAACGTCCTTACCACTAGAAGGCTCGAAATAAGCACCTCCAATATTTAAGTAACGAGCTAAAGCATCAGGACGACCGATCTTAGGAAATTCGCTATTCTTTGAAAAAATGAAAAGCATTGCAATCCCTGTAATTAAGAGCCCTAACAAAATCTTGAGAATACTTTGGGGTAGTGAAAGTCCTAAAAATGCGCCTACAATGCTTGATGCTGAAGCAATTACTGCTAAAGGTATAACCAAGCGTAGGCTAGCTAAATTTGATTTTAAGAGTTTAGGTGCTGCAGACAACGAACAAGCAAGCGCTACAAACAAGCCTGAGCCACGGATGAAGTCAAAGTTAAAGGGGAAAAAACTGCTGACAATAGGCACATAGAGTACACTACCTCCTACCCCGGCTAACGCAGCAACAATACCAATCAAAAAGGTAGAAAATAGTAACGCTAGAGGCCATACCCACCAAGGTACTCCAGGTGTACCCGCTGCTTGAGCTACAGCAAGATTAGTTGATGTAAATAATGAACTAGCATACATAAAGAAATTTCCAATCATAACTTTTTGACCTCCTACGGTTAAACTAAATATTTACGGTGGTTTTAGAACTTTAAGGATCGGTCAATGCCAAAGTGATAATATTGACATGTATCCTTGTACCTATTTTCACCGCCTCTCTATTTAGACAATCTTTTCTAAGAACATCTTGTAATTAATGTGTTGTTTATCCCACCCATATATTAAAACGATCCTTATTCTCAATAATCTTATCGGCAATCTTTGTACCGACATATTGGAAGTAATTTTCACCTAAACTATCAGGATCTACAATGAATTTTCCACTTTCAATGACTCGTCGAAGTAATGGAATGCAATTAGTTTTGTTAATGTCAAAGTTCTGAATTGATCTTCCAAATTCATTTCCTAATTTTGTCGTACCCCAAGATTTAGGTCCTTTTTCGGGTTTGATCTCATAGACTCGTCTCATAAATTCATAAGTAAATGCTCCAAAAGTAATTAAAATCTTAGGTTTATATTGAAAAGCGATTTCCCTAAACGACTCTATTTCAGAAGCAACTTCTGGTCCCCACCAATTTAGTGTCTTAGGAACTATATCGCTATCTTCAACAGCATTCCTAACATAAATATTCGTCGAGTCTATTCTCATATGCATTTCCTTAAATACTCTGTCCTGAATCTCAGCTAACACAGGTGACCAAATGTTATGTCGGACAGCAGGATGTTTTGGATTCACTAATAGCCAAATTGGGTAAGTTTTTTCTCCCGACTCCCTTTTCATCTTCCTCTTTTCCTTCTCATCTATAGATGAATATTTATTGAGTACTAAGCTGGGCAAGCTAATCCCCCCGTTCAGTCGTTATGCTCGCTCACCGACAAGAGCTGGCTGTTTATAAATCATTCGTGAATTTTTTCATAAATTTTTTCATAGCTTCTTTCATCGATCATTATCTTGATCTTTTTGTGGAACATTTCATGAATCTTTTCGTGAATCTTTTCGTGAATCTTTTCGTGAATCTTTTCGTGGATCTTTTCGTGGATCTTTTTTCTTAATACTAAGTAACTATGTTCACAATCAAATTTTAGCATTATGTTCGCTTGGTGTAAATAGCATGGCAATATGTTCGTAATCACTATACGCTATGGCTGGACCGAATACTATTCAGCAATTTTGTCATGTCCAACAATTTTCTACTTGTCTCTCGGCCCTTCTCGATCTCTAATGAGGGGCAATAATCAGAAATATTAATCAATATTTCTTACCCTAAGCACTAAAACAGATTTAATAGTGCCTCTTTTATTGGCATTTGCTATAATTACCTGATTTATTATTGAAAAATTGATCAAGGAACTATAGCGAATAGAGTTTTCACCATAACATCTTATATATTATAAAAACCATTATATATTCTTATGGATAAATTAATTATTTTTTTGTATCAATGCAAATTTGCTAATTATTTCTTTATGTATGTTAAATGATATACGATCATAATGAATTCTGTGGATTGCAAAGGAACTGCCTTTGCTTGGTATCACAGCCTTTGATAACTATAATTTCATTATTAGAAGTATTAGCAAGAACTATATAAATTAAGTGCAGCTCTCGACGAAGAATATCAGGCAATCACTTGTTTATGTAAGATTACGCTGATTACATTAAATGACACTGATGACACAAAAAGTGGGTTGAACCATTAATCGATGGCTCAACCCACTTTTAAGATATCACTAATAACTATTTAAAGAGCTATTTGATTATCAACACAGGTATTGCTGATTTATTAAGTACACTCTGTGCTAAACAACCAAATACTAAACGTTTTAAAATGCCAAGCTTCTTCGCGCCAATAATTATAAATTCAAATGATTTATTGGT